>JAQSXO010000125.1 GCA_029256625.1 Cellulosimicrobium sp.
GCGTGGGCGACGAGCCCCGCGCGGATGACCGCGCCGTCGGGCTCGTAGAGGTACTGCCCGACGCCGCCCACCTCGGGGACGACGTCGTCGTCGCCGGGGCGGTGGGCGATCCGGCGCGTCGTGGTGCGCTCGGTCCCGTCCGGCCCGGTCCACGTCGTGAGGACGAGCGCGGAACGGCCCGGGCCCTCGGGCGCCAGCGGTCCGAACCAGAGGCCCGCCTCCACCACGTCGCCGTCGACCGAGACCCACTCGGTCTCGGCGTCCTCGGGGAGGCCGTCGTGCGGGATCCCGGGACCGACCTTGATGCCGACCGCGGGGACCCGCTCGCGCAGCGCCCAGACGGAGTCGAGCGGCGGGGCGTACGCCTTCGGGTCGAACACGCGCTTGCCGCCCCGCGTCCGTCGGGCGGGGTCCGCGTACACGCCCTCGACCCGCTCGCCCTCGAGGTCGAGCGCGAGCCCGTCGCCGTGGCGCACCTCGGCCTCGGGGAAGTGGCGCAGGTTCACGGTCGCGATCGCCGCGGTGAGCTCGTCGACGTCCGTCGCGAGGACCTCGAGGTCGGCCGCGGCGAACGCGAGCGCGTCGACGCCGATGCCGCTCGTGAGGTCCGCGACGCGCGAGATCCCCGCGTCCTGGTACCGCCGCGCGTGCAGGCCCGCGACGACGAGCCGGCTCGCCTGCTCCAGCCCCGCCTGCGTGAAGAGCATGCCGTCGGCGAACGCGCCGAGCTTGCCGCGGGCGGCCGCGCGCAGCCGCGACTGCGTGAGCGCCGCGGCGGCGAGGTCGGGGTCGACGCCCTTCGCGCGCAGCCCCGCCGAGAGCACGAGCGCCTGCTGCTCGTCGTACGGCGGGAGCGCGCCGAGCAGCGTCCAGCCCTCGGGGCTGAGCAGCTTGGTCAGCGTGGCGGCGTCCATGGCGTCGATCCTTCCACGGGGGACGGGGGCCACGCGCAGCCGGGAGCTCGATCGTCCGAGGGGCGGACGTTGGCACTCGCCTTGACCGAGTGCTAACGGCGACCTAGATTTGAGGACGTGCCGCCACCGCTCGCGGAGGCGGCACCACGTGCGACCAGGCTGTCCGGCACCCGCGACGACGGCCAGCCGGTGCGCTCGACCCATCCGTTGCAGTTCTCACCGCGAAAGGGGAGGTCCGACGTGTCGGTCCCCATCAAGCCGCTCGAGGACCGGATCGTCGTGAAGGCCCTCGAGGCCGAGACCACGACCGCATCCGGCCTGGTCATCCCGGACACCGCCAAGGAGAAGCCCCAGGAGGGCGAGGTCCTGGCCGTCGGTCCGGGCCGTGTCGACGACAACGGCAACCGTGTCCCGCTCGACGTGACCGTCGGCGACAAGGTCATCTACAGCAAGTACGGCGGCACCGAGGTCAAGTACGGCGGCGTGGACTACCTGGTCCTGTCCGCGCGCGACATCCTCGCCGTGGTGGTCGGCTGACGCCGACCCGTTCCAGCAGCAGGGCCCGCGACCGTCGGTCGCGGGCCCTGCTGCGTTCCGTGGCCGGTCGCCCCACCGTTCCCACGGGCCGTGCGCACGCGCTCCCGGTACGACGTCGGACCGGTGCCGTGCAGGTCTGCTGGTGGTGCCGCGGCGGGCTGGTCAGCCGGTGCGACGAGCGCCGCCGGCGAGGATGGCCGCCCGCTCGTCCTCGCTCAGGCCGCCCCACACCCCGTACGGCTCGCGCACGCGGAGCGACTGCTCGCGGCACTGCATCATGACGGGGCACGAGTGGCAGATCGCCTTCGCGGCCTCCGCGCGCCGTCGTCGCGTCGAGCCGCGTTCGCCCTCGGGGTGGAAGAACAGGGTGTCGTCCGTGTCGCGGCACGAACCCTGGTACTGCCATTCCCACAACTCCATGACGGGCCCGGGGAGCCTCGAGATCTCTGCCATGGCGAACAACCTACAAGCGTTGCAGAAGTTGTTCAAGTCCCCTGTGGGGAAAAAGTGAACGGGCAGGTCACGGCGCTTCCGGGCTCGCGGGCGCGCGGTGAACCCGGCCGAAGCGATCCATGACCATGGCCCCGCCCGACCCTGGCTGGCGCGATGTCCGTTCGATGGCGCGTTTGCGCGAGTGGCGAACAAACTCTGCACAAGCCTGAAGCGAAGGGTGCACGACTGTGACCTGGACGAGGTGGCGAGACGCGAGGCCGGTCGGCAGAATCGATCCATGACCTCCGTCCGGTCCGCCCCCGACCACGAGGGAGCCCGACCGAGCATGTCCTCGAACCCCGGCCTCGCCGTCGCCGCCGTCGCGCGCCGGCTCGGCGTCGCGCCCGCGACCCTGCGGACCTGGGACCGCCGCTACGGCCTCGGCCCGTCCCAGCACCGCGCGGGATCCCACCGCCGCTACACCGACGACGACGTCGCGCGCCTGGTCGTCATGCGACGCCTCACGCTCGACGGCGTCGCGCCCGCCGACGCGGCCCGCGCGGCCCTGGCGGCCGACGCCGACGAGCTCGACGCGCACCGCGGTGCCGTCTCGTTCGACGAGCACGGCGCCGACGAGGCGTCGGACCTCGACGACGACCTCGACGCGGCCGACGCCGCTGCCGAGCCGGCCCCGCCGTCGCGCCCGTTCCTGCGGGCGGTGCCCGGGGGCGAGCCCGCGCGGGGGAGCGGGCCGCGTGCCCTCGGCGTGCGGGAGGCGCCGCGCCCGACCCGCGTCTCCGACGTCGTCGACGCCGCGATCGCCTACGACCAGCGCAACTGCGACCGGCTCCTGCGCATCCCCGCCGGTGGCGACCCCGCCACCTGGTGGTCCGACCTCGTCGAGCCGGCGCTCGAGCGTCTCGCCGAGCGCACCGTGCTCGCCGGCCCGGGGGAGGTCCCCGAGGTCGTGCTCGCCAACGCGACGCTGGGCGCGCTGCGCGAGTACACGCAGGCGAGCGAGGACGCGATCGTCGCGGCGGGGGGACCGCCCCGCAACCATCCGAGCCGCATGCGCAGGATCGTCCTCGTGTTCGCGGCGCCGGACGAGCCGCTGCCGCTGGCCGCGCACGCGCTCGCGGCGTCCCTCGCGTCGCACGGCGCGATGGCCCGGATCGTCACCGGCCCGGCGAACGTCCACCGCACGCTGGAGATCGTCACGATGGTGCGGCCCTCGGCCGTCGCGATGGTCACGACCCAGGCGCGCCCCGACCTCGGGATCGTCCACGCGGCGCACGACGCGAACCCGAGCCTGCCGTTCTTCGTCGGCCTGCCGAGCGACGAGGCCGCCGGGGACCTCCCGCTCGCCGCCACGGTGCACCGCGTGCGCAGCTTCACCGGCCTCCTGCACGAGCTCCTCGCGGTCGTCCGCTGAGGTCTCGGGCGGGGCGTCGCGCGCGGACGGCCCGGGAATACGGGAGAGCCCCGCGGCGTAGAATCCTGGTGTGACCGCCTCGCCCGTCCCCGCCGCCGCTCCCGACCGCGACCCCTTCGGTTTCCTGGGTCTCACCTATGACGACGTCCTGCTGCAGCCCGGCTACTCGGACCTCGCGCCGTCGGACATCGACACCACGACGCGCCTGACGCGCGAGATCTCGATCCGCGTGCCGCTCGTCTCGGCGGCCATGGACACGGTCACGGAGTCGCGCATGGCGATCGCGATGGCGCGCCAGGGCGGCATCGGCGTGCTGCACCGCAACCTGTCGATCGAGGACCAGGCGCTCCAGGTGGACCTGGTCAAGCGCACGCAGACGGGGATCATCGACAACCCGGTGACGATCGGCCCGGACGCGACGCTCGAGGAGCTCGACAAGACGGCGGGCGAGTACCGCATCTCCGGCTTCCCCGTCCTCGACGCGGAGCGCCGCCTCATCGGCATGGTCACCAACCGCGACCTGCGCTTCACGCCCGTCGCGGAGTGGGCCACGACCAAGGTCGACGAGGTCATGACGCCGCAGCCGCTCATCACGGGCCCGGCCGGCATCTCGCGCGAGGAGGCGACCGCGCTCCTGCGCAAGCACAAGCTCGAGCGCCTCCCGCTCGTCGACGCCGACGGCCGCCTCTCCGGGCTCATCACGGTCAAGGACTTCGTCAAGTCCGAGCAGTTCCCCAACGCGTCGAAGGACGGCCAGGGGCGCCTGCTCGTCGGTGCCGCCATCGGCTACTTCGGCGACGCGTGGCAGCGCGCCACGACCCTGATCGACGCGGGCGTGGACGTGCTCGTCGCGGACACCGCCCACGGGAACGTCCGCATGCTCATCGAGATGGTCGCGCGGCTGAAGTCCGACCCGGCGACGCGCGACGTCCAGGTCATCGGCGGCAACGTCGCGACGCGCGAGGGCGCCCAGGCGTTCGTCGACGCGGGCGCCGACGCGGTCAAGGTCGGCGTCGGCCCGGGTTCCATCTGCACGACGCGCATCGTGACCGGCGTGGGCGTCCCGCAGGTCACGGCGGTCTACGAGGCGTCGCTCGCGGCGCGCCCGGCGGGCGTGCCCGTCATCGCCGACGGCGGCATGCGCCACTCGGGCGAGATCGGCAAGGCGATCGTGGCCGGCGCCGAGTCGGTGATGCTCGGCTCGATGCTCGCGGGCACCGAGGAGTCGCCCGGCGAGACGATCCTCGTCCACGGCAAGCAGTACAAGGCGTACCGGGGCATGGGCTCCATGGGCGCCATGTCCTCGCGCGGCAAGAAGTCCTACTCGAAGGACCGCTACTTCCAGGCCGAGGTCACGAGCGACGACATGATCGTCCCCGAGGGAGTCGAGGGTCAGGTCCCGTACAAGGGCTCGCTCGGCACGGTCGCGCACCAGCTCGTCGGCGGCCTGCACCAGACGATGTTCTACGTCGGCGCGCGGACCGTCCCGGAGCTCCAGGAGAAGGGCCGCTTCATCCGCATCACGTCGGCGTCGCTCAAGGAGAGCCACCCGCACGACGTCCAGATGACCGTCGAGGCCCCGAACTACACCGGCTTCTGAGGCGGCTCGCCGCCACGCGACGTCGGCCCGGCGTCCGGCACCCTTCAGGGGACCGGGTGCCGGGCCGTCGTCGCGCGTCACCGGCGCCGTCAGGCGGGCGTGGGTGCGCCGTCGCGGCTCACGAGGCCATGACGCGCGTGTGCAGGGCCTGCACGGCGTACCGGGCCGCCCAGAACGCGCCGTGCTGCCACGCCGAGATCTCCGACATCCAGTCGCCCGCGAAGTACACGTTCCCCGCCCCCTGCTGCAGCTGCTTGAAGCGCGAGGACTGCGTGTTCGGGTAGGCCCACGCGCCCTCGATGTAGGGCACCTTGTGCCACGCGATGGAGAACGAGCTCTCGAGCTCGGTCCGGTACTTCTCGCCGTGGATCTTCACGCCCTGCTCGACGGCGCGCATCTCGCGCTGCCGCGGCGTCATGTCCGCGTAGGAGCGCGCGTTCGCGCCGGTGTTGTAGTAGCCGACGACGAGGCCACGACGCTCGCCGTACCCGTACGAGGGGTACCAGACGTGGGCGAGGTCCATGTCGGTCTCCGTGATGCCGCCGTAGATCCGGTGGTCGTCCTCCCAGAACCGCGAGCGGTACTCGAGCCCGATCTTGCCCGCGGGCGACCCGACCGCGAACTCGCCGAGGGCGGCGTCGACGTCCGCACCCCAGTTGGTGTCCCACCGTCGCATGAGCCCCGCGGGAGCGGCGACGACCGCGAAGTCCGCGTCGACCTGGCGGGCCTTGCCGTTCGGCGCGGTGTAGGTGACCGTGACGCCGCTCGTGGTGTTCCGCACCCCGGTGACCGGTGAGTTGAGCAGGACGTTCTGCTTGCCGATGGCCCGCACGAAGTAGTCGTAGGTCGTGTCCATGCCGCCCTTCGGCTGGAACATGAGCATCGACTGCTCCCAGTTGATCTCGAACGGGAAGTACTGCCCCACCTTCGACGCGAGCACCTCCGAGACCGAGCCGGGGCCGGGGAGCGGCGTGCCGTGCTCGTTCCAGGCGGACGGGTACACGGAGTAGCCCCGGTTGTCCCCGCCGCGGTAGCTGCCGTCGGACTGCAGCGACCCCCAGGACCGGAGGAACGCGCGCAGGTTCTCCTTGTCCGCGGCCGTGAGCTTCTGGTCGAGCGCGCCCTGGTCGGTCGCGTAGCTCAGCAGCTCGGACGTGTAGCCGAAGACGTCCGCCTTGGCCGTGCGGTACCGGACCGGGTTGCCGGGGGTGGCGCCCGAGCGCTCGTTGTAGAGGTAGGCGTCCGCGTTCGCGTTGGTGAACACCTCGTAGGGGACGCCCAGCTCGCGCAGGTAGTCCATGGTGACCATCCACTGCGCGATGCGTCCGGCGCCCGCGTTCATGTACACGCCGTCGGAGAACCGGGCCTTCTGGGTGACGCCGTTGACGTCGGTCTCGGAGTCGCCCCCGCGTATGGTCAGCGTCCGCCCGCCCGGCCGGTGCCGCGCCTCGAGCACCGTCACCCGGTAGCCCGCCTTCTGCAGCTCGTACGCCGAGGCGAGGCCCGCGGGCCCGGCACCCACGACGACGACCTTCTTGGCGGAGCGGCCCGTCAGGCTGAAGTCGCTGCCCCGCGGCGGTGTCCACGACTCGTTCCGCGGCTGTGCGGCGGCCGTCGGCGCGAGCCCGACCGCGCCCATCGTCGCGAACATGACGCCGGCGCTGGAGCCGACCCCGACGGCCTGGAGGAAGCTGCGGCGCGAGACGCCGGACGTCTTCTCGTCAGTGACCATGTGGCTGAGCCTCTCGTCCACGGCCTGACGGACGGAGTGCCCGGCCCACGATGCCGGGTGCCGCCGTCAGCACCGCCGCCGACGCTAGGGACGCGTCGTCGCGAACGCGGGTCCGGCACGTTTCGCGTCCGTCAACGCGCGGCGGCTCGCGTAAACGTCTCGTGTCGTCCCCGTCGTGCCGGGTCGCTGGACCGCGCGGCGCGGGCGTCGTGCGCCCGACGGCGCGGTGACGAGCGGACACGCGACCGTCACCGCCCCGAAACGGCCGGCGTCTAGCGTCGCGGCTCCGGCGGCCGTCGCGGCCTGCCGGAGCGGGCGCCAGGGTGGCGCCCGTCGTCCCCGCCTGGAGGCCTGCATGAAGAACCGCACGAAGGTCGTCGTCGCCGTCGCCGTCACCGCCGCCGTGGCCGTCCCCGGCACCGCCGTCGCCGCAGGGAAGCTCTTCGAGCCGAAGCCCACCGAGTCCTTCTCGTTCGTCACCGGTGACACCCCGTCGATCGCCGACGGCGTCGCGTTCGGCAAGAACGTCGCCTGGTACAAGTCCTCGGGCCTCGGCCCTTCCGCGATGAACACGGCGCCGGGGGCCGGTGCCGAGGAGCGCTACATCCCCACCGACGTGTTCCCCGGCGGGGTGCTGCCGGCGGGCGTGACGATCACCGAGGCGCAGGGGATCAACGTCCTCATGCGGATCGGCGAGAACCTCGAGCGGGCCGGGCTGTCCTACGACGACGTCGTGTCCATGCGCGTGTTCCTCCAGAACCCCGCGGGCCAGGAGAAGATGGACTTCGCCGGCTGGAACCGCGCGTACCGCCAGTTCTTCGCCAACACGAACCTCGCGACCGGCAAGCCGATCGACGTCCAGCTCGGCTCGGCGACGACCGCCCCGATGGTCGTCAACGCCGCGCGGCCGTCGCGGTTCGCGCTCGAGATCGAGAACCTCCCCGTGAACGGCTGGCTCGTCGAGGTGGAGGTCGACGCGGTCTACCCGAGGTGACGCACGACGGGCCGGCGCCCCGGAGGGTGCCGGCCCGTCGTGGGGTCGTCGACTCAGTCGCGGAAGGTCTCGATGTGGGCGCCCAGCTCGCGCAGGCGCTCCGTCAGGCCCTCGTAGCCGCGCGCGATGATGTCGACGCCGCGCAGGACCGAGGTGCCCTTCGCCGCGAGCATCGCGAGCAGGATGACGACGGCGGGGCGCAGGGCCGGCGGGCAGCTCACCTCGGCGCCGGACCAGCGCGTCGGGCCGGTGATCTGGAGCCGGTGGGCGTCCAGCAGCCGCACGTCGGCGCCGAGGCGCGTGAGGTCGGTGAGGTGGATGGCGCGGCCCTCGTAGACCCAGTCGTGGATGAGCGTCGTTCCGTGCGCGTTCGCCGCGATCACGGCGAAGAACGGCAGGTTGTCGATGTTGAGGCCCGGGAACGGCATCGGGTGGATCTTGTCGATCGGGGCGTGCAGCTCGCTCGGGTGCACGGTGACGTCCACGAGACGCGTCCGGCCGTTGCGGGCCAGGTACTCCGGGCTCAGCGTGTAGCGCAGCCCCATCTCGGACAGGGTCGCGAGCTCGATCTCCATGAACTCGATCGGGACGCGGGCCACCGTGATCTCGGAGCCGGTGACGATGCCCGCGGTGAGCAGGCTCATCGCCTCGACCGGGTCCTCCGAGACGGCGTACTCCACGTCCACGTCGATGGTCCTGGACCATGTAGTTGGGGCTCGCGTTGCGGATCGTCGTGACGCCGTCGCGGCGGGCCGCGGCCATGAGCGCGTTCTCCGTGACGGTGTCGCCGCGCTCGGTGAGCACGACCGACAGGTCCGTGCCCGACGCCGGGGCCACCGTCGCGTGGTAGTTGCCGCCCGTCGCGGTGACCGCGAGGCCGAACGGCCGCAGGGCGATCATGTGGGGCTCCACGGTGCGCGTGCCGAGGTCGCAGCCGCCGGCGTACGGGAGCTCGAACGTGTCCCGGAGCCCGAGGAGCGGGCCGAGGAACATGATGATCGAGCGCGTGCGGCGCGCGGCGTCGACGTCGATGGCGGCGAGGTCGAGCTGGTCCGGCACGACGATCTCGAGGTCACGGCCGCCGGTCGTCCAGGTCGCCCGGACGCCGATCGAGCGGAGCACGTCGACGATGCGGTCGACCTCGACGATGCGGGCGACGCCGCGCAGGGTGGTGCGGCCCCGGTTGAGCAGCGACGCGCACAGGAGCGCGACCGCGCCGTTCTTCGAGGAGTTCACCTCGATGCGTCCGGACAGCGTGTGGCCGCCCTGGACGCGCAGGTGCGCGTGCTTGGGCCCGCCGAGGCTGATGATCTCGGAGTCGAGCGCGAGGCTGATGCGGTTGAGCATCTCCAGGCTGAGGTTCTGGGCGCCCTGCTCGATGCGGTGCACGGCGCTCTGGCTCGTGCCCCTGCGTCAGAGGGGCGTCGTCGATCACTGTCATGCGAGCGACGATAACTCATGGATGAGATATTCGCCCGCTGGCTCGGCGCGGCAGCGCCGGGATCACGGGTTCGTCACACGATCTCCATCCGTTTCGTGAGATAGAAACGGTTCTAGCGGGCGACGGGCGTGACGCTCAGGAGGGCCAGCGGCCGTCGGCTCCGGCGCCGACGTAGGGCTGGTCGCGCTCGGGGTCGCGCGCGTCGACCCATCGCCGGTGGGCCACGACCTGCAGGTCGTGCAGGGCGTCCGGGCCGAGGACGCCGAGGTCGGGGAAGGCGCGGACGAGCGCGTCGAGCAGGTCGAGCGTGGCGAGCACGTCCGCGTCCGCGGTGTGCAGGGGGCCGACGTCGAGCACCTCGTAGCGGGCGCACAGGTCGACGAGCCGGCGCTTGCCCTCGCGGTCCGGGTCCCAGGCCCGGTCGAGGACGAGCGGGTCCAGCACCGGGCGCACGGGCCGTCCGAGCCGGGCGGCGAGCGTCGGCAGGCCGTGGCGGACGAGCTCCGCGTCGAGGAGCGACAGGTCGAACGCGGCGTTGTACGCGACGAGCGGCACCCCGTCGCGCTGGGCGTCGACGACGAGCGTCGCGATCTCCTCCAGCGCCGTCGCGGGAGCAGCCCCGTGGGCGGTCGCGTGCGCCGTCGTGACGCCGTGGATCGCCGTCGCCTCGGCGGGGATCTCGACGCCCGGGTCGAGGAGCCACGTGCGCACGTGCGTCGACCCGGGCTCGCGCAGCACGAGCGCGGCGGTGACGATCCGGTCGACGTCCACGTCGACGCCCGTGGTCTCGGTGTCGAGACCGAGGAGCGGTCCCGCCGTCCAGGGCGTCGTCGTCATGGTGCACCTCGCGGTCTCGCTCGCGTCCCGGTGCTCGTCGCGCCCGGTGCCGCCGGACGTCCCGGCGACGAGCGTCACCCTGCCAGCGCCCACCCACACGGTGGTCGTGCAGGTGGCGGGTTCGGCCCGCCGGTAGGCTGGCCCGGTGAGCAACGAGATCGAGATCGGACGTGGCAAGCGCGGTCGGCGCGCGTTCTCCTTCGACGACGTCGCGGTCGTGCCCTCCCGGCGCACGCGCGACCCG
>JAQSXO010000126.1 GCA_029256625.1 Cellulosimicrobium sp.
CCGCCCCGCGGCGCGTCGCCGTCGTCGGGCCCAACGCGGACTCGTCCGAGGCGCTCATGGGCTGCTACTCGTTCGTCAACCACGTGCTCGCGCACCACCCCGGCACCCCGGCGGGCATCGAGCTGCCGACCGTCCTGGAGTCGCTGCGCGACGCGCTCGCCCCGACCGGCGCCGAGGTGACGCACGCCGTCGGCTGCGCGGTCGACGGCGACGACGTGTCGGGCCTGCCCGATGCCGTCGCCGCAGCGCGGGAGGCCGACGTCGCGGTCGTCGTCGTGGGCGACGAGGCGGGCCTGTTCGGGCGCGGCACGGTCGGCGAGGGCAACGACGTCGAGTCGCTCGAGCTCCCGGGCGTCCAGCGGCGGCTCGTCGAGGAGGTCGTCGCCACGGGGACGCCCGTCGTGCTCGTGCTGCTCACCGGTCGCCCGTACGCCATCGGCTGGGCGCTCGGGGACGGCGCCGCCGTACCGGCCGGCACGACCCCGACCCGGCCGGCCGCCGTCGTGCAGGGCTTCTTCCCGGGCGAGGAGGGCGGGCGCGCCGTCGCGGACGTGCTCGTCGGCGCGGTGAACCCGTCGGGCCGCCTGCCCGTGTCGCTGCCCCGCGCGGGCGGCGCGCAGCCCTACTCGTACCTCCACCCGGTGCTCGGCGGGCCGTCCGACGTGACGTCCACCGACCCGACGCCGGTGCGGCCGTTCGGGTTCGGGCTGTCGTACACGCAGTTCGTGTACGCGGACCTCGAGGTCGACACGAGCGTCGCGACGGGCGGGACGTTCCGCGCCGCGGTCACCGTGACCAACACGGGCGCGGTGGCCGGGACGGACGTCGTACAGCTCTACGCGCGCGACGTCGTGGGCTCCGTGCCGCGCCCCGTGGCGCAGCTCCTCGGGTACGCGCGCGTCGACCTGGGCGCGGGCGAGTCGCGCCGCGTGGCCTTCCGTGTCCCGACGACGCGCCTCGCGTTCTCCGACCGCCGCCTCGTGCGCGTGGTCGAGCCGGGCGACGTCGAGGTGTGGGTCGGGGCGCACGCCGGCGCGGTCGACGCGGCGCCCGGCACCGGCGACCTCGGGTCGACGACCGGGGGCGCGATCGTCAACGAGTCCGCGCCCGCCGAGCGCCGGGTCGTGCCCGGCGCGGCGACCGCGCGCGCGACGCTCGCCGTCACCGGGCCGGTGCACGAGGTCACCGCGGCGGACGAGCGGCTCGTCGCGGTCGAGGTCTCCGAGCGCGCCGAGGCGGGGGAGCGCGCATGACGCTCGTGACGAACCCGATCCTGCCGGGGTGCTTCCCCGACCCGTCGGTCTGCCGCGTCGGCGAGGACTTCTACCTCGTCACCTCGACGTTCGAGTACCTGCCCGGCCTGCCCGTGCTGCGCAGCCGCGACCTCTCGACGTGGGAGCACGTCGGGGACGTCGTCGACCGGTCCGGTCAGCTCGACTACGACGGCATCCGGTCGTCGGGCGGCCTGTACGCGCCGACGCTGCGCCACCACGACGGCACGTTCTGGGTCGTGTGCACGCTCGTGGACCCGGAGGACGACTCCCGCGGCGGCAACTTCGTCATGACCGCGACCGACCCGGCCGGGCCGTGGTCCGACCCGGTGTGGCTGCGCGACGAGGACGGCGAGCGGGTCGCCGGGATCGACCCGTCGATCTTCTTCGACGACGACGGCCGCGTCTGGCTGCACGGCACGCGGCTCGCGCCCGAGCCCGAGTGGTTCCACCAGACCGAGGTGTGGGTCCGCGAGCTCGACCTCGCGACGCTCACGCTCGTCGGCCCGGAGCACGTCGTGTGGACGGGCGCCGTCCGGGGCGCCGTGTGGGCCGAGGGGCCGCACCTGTACAAGGTCGACGGCACGTACTACCTGCTCGCCGCCGAGGGTGGCACGGACTTCCACCACGCGGTGTCCGTCGCGCGCGCCTCCTCGGTCACCGGACCGTACGAGGGCAACAAGGCCAACCCCGTGCTCACGCACCGCCACCTGGGCCGCGGCGCCGACGTCGTCGGCGTGGGCCACGCCGACCTCGTCGAGGCGCCCGACGGCTCGTGGTGGGCCGTGCTGCTCGCCATGCGCGTCTACGGCGGCTACCACTACCCGCTCGGGCGGGAGACGTTCCTCGTCCCCGTCGTGTGGGAGGACGGCTGGCCCGTCCTCGTGCCCGGCGAGGGGCGCGTGCCCGACGCCGTGGAGGTCCCGTTCGCGAGCACGGCGCCCCGGCCCGCGATCCAGGGCGGGGCGAGCGGCGTCGTCGGTCCCGACGACCCGCGCTGGTGCGCGGTGCGGGCCGTGCCCCGGGACGTCGCGACCCCGGCGGGCGAGGGCTGGGACCTGCCCGTGCGCCCGGCGACGCTCGCCGAGCAGACCGTGCCCGCGTTCCTGGGTGTGCGCCAGCAGCACCGTGACGTCGACGTGACCGTCACGCTCCGCGTGCCGGAGGTCGCGGGCGAGCGTGCGGGCGTGGTCGTGCGCCAGTCCGAGCGCGACCACGTGCGGCTGCTCGTCGAGGGCGGGTCCGGGGACTCGCGCCGCGTCGTCGCCGTGCACCGGCGCGCCGGGGCGGACGAGGCGGTCGGCGAGACCACGGTGAGGGTCGCGCCCGGCGAGCCGGTCGTCGTCGGGCTGCGCGTGCGCGGGCAGGACTACGGGCTCGTCGCCGGTCCGGCGGGGGACGAGTCCGGTGGCTCGCCCGAGCTGCTCGCGACGGTGGACGGCCGCACGCTCGACAGCGCCGCGGCGGGCGGCTTCCTCGGGCTCTGGCTCGGGGTGCACGCGACGAGCGAGGGCCGGCCGACGGCGTCGGTCGTCCGCGTGGAGCGGTTCGCCTACGAGCCCGTGGGCTGACGCGACGCTCCCGCGTGCGGGGCGGTCCGGCGGGGCTACGGTCGGGGCATGTCGAGCGAACGGACGCGCACCGAGGTGGACCTGCTGGGACCGAAGGAGGTCCCGGCGGACGCGTACTACGGCGTCCACACGGTGCGGGCGATGGAGAACTTCCGCATCTCGGGGACGACGGTGAGCGACGTCCCCGAGATGGTGCGGGGCATGGTGCTCGTCAAGAAGGCGTCCGCGCTCGCGAACCGCGAGCTGCGGACGATCCAGCGCGACGTCGCCGACGCGATCGTCGCCGCGTGCGACGAGATCCTCGACCACGGCCGGTGCCTGGACCAGTTCCCCGTGGACGTGTTCCAGGGCGGCGCGGGCACGAGCGTCAACATGAACACCAACGAGGTCGTGGCCAACCTCGCGCTCGAGCTCGCCGGGTTCGAGAAGGGCCGCTACGACGTCATCAACCCCAACGACCACGTCAACCGGTCGCAGTCGACCAACGACGCGTACCCCACGGGCTTCCGGCTCGCGGTGCACGAGCTCGTCGGCTCGCTGCAGGGTGAGGTCCGGCGGCTCGAGCGCGCGTTCGACGAGAAGGCGTCGGAGTTCGCCGACGTCCTGAAGATGGGCCGCACCCAGCTCCAGGACGCGGTCCCCATGAGCCTCGGCCAGGAGTTCGCGGGGTTCGCGGTGAACGTCGGCGAGGAGATCCGGCGCCTCGAGGTCGCGGGCGAGCTGCTGCTCGAGGTCAACCTCGGCGCGACGGCGATCGGCACCGGGCTCAACACGCCGCCCGGCTACCCGAAGGTCGCGACGCGACGACTCGCCGAGGTGAGCGGGCTCCCCACGGTCCCGGCCGAGAACCTCGTCGAGGCGACGTACGACAACGGCGCCTACCTCGCGGTGCACTCCGCCCTCAAGCGGCTCGCGGCGAAGCTGTCGAAGATCTGCAACGACCTGCGCCTGCTCTCGTCCGGGCCGCGCGCGGGGCTCGGGGAGATCAACCTGCCCGAGCTCCAGGCCGGGTCGTCGATCATGCCCGCCAAGGTGAACCCCGTGATCCCCGAGGTCGTCAACCAGGTGTGCTTCAAGGTCATGGGCAACGACGTGACCATCACCCACGCGGCCGAGGCCGGCCAGCTCCAGCTCAACGTCATGGAGCCGGGGCTCGCGCAGGCCATGTTCGAGTCGCTGCGCCTGCTCACCAACGCGTGCGTCGCGCTGCGCACCAAGTGCGTCTCGGGCATCACCGCGAACGTCGAGGTGTGCCGCCGCCACGTGCTCGACTCGATCGGCATCGTCACGTACCTCAACGAGATCATCGGGCACCGCAACGGCGACCTCGTGGGCGCCGAGGCGGCGAGGACCGGCGCCTCCGTGCGCGACGTCGTCGTGGCGCACGGCCTGCTGACGCCCGAGGAGGTCGACGCCGTCCTCACGACCGAGAACTTCCTGCGCCCGCGCTACACCGGGCGCTACTACGCCCCCGACGAGCGCGGCCTCCCCGCGAGTGGGGACGAGGGCGAGTCGTCACGCGTCGTGGAGTCCGACGACGCCACGGGCGCACCCCCGGAGCCCGAGGCCTGACGCCGAGATCGACCCGCCCGTGGCCAGATCGACCTCCTGAGGGTCGATCTCGGCCGCTCGGGTCGATCTCGCGACGGAGCCGTGCCGCGTCACCGGCCGGGTCGCGGGCCCCGACGCCAGGTCACGACCCCGCGAGGGCGCGTACCGCGCGCTCGATGGCGGGGCGCAGGTCGAGGCCGGGGTCCACGGTGAGCCGGTGCAGGAGCAGCCCGTCGCCGAGGGCCATGAGGGCCCGGGTGGCCGGGACGGGGTCGGCGATGCCGACGGCGGTCACGATCCGCTCGGTCCACCGCTCGAACGCGCGGCGCTGCTGCCGCAGCGGCTCGCCGAGCTCGGGGTCGCCGGAGAGCTCGAGGAAGAGTGCGTAGCGCGCCCGGGTCCGCGCGGCGAACGGCCCGGACTGCGCCTCGGTCATGGCGCACAGGCCGTCGACCAGTGCGTCGGCGCTCGTGATCGACGGCATCGCGGCGACGTCGAAGTCGGCGCGCTCCTGCTCGGCGATCCGGTCGACCACGCCGGCGAGGAGGGCGCGGCGGGTGCGGAACCAGTTCGACGTCGACCCGGGCGGGAGGCCGGCCTGCCGGTCGACGCGCGCGTGGCTCAGCGCGCGCACGCCGTCCGCGCCGAGCACCTCCACGGCCGCGTCCAGCGCTCGTTCTCGGGTCGCTGCGGCCATGGACTCCCTCTCTCGGCGGGTCTACTATGAACATAGTAGTCCGGTCGAACGAAGGAGTCGCCATGACTACGCCCCAGCCCCGCACCACCCGTCCCGGCGACGTCGAGGGCTGGTCGCCGCCGCTCCCCGATGCGTCCGGTTTCGAGCACCTCGTCGTCGAGACCTCGGGCCTGCGAACCCACGTCGCGACCGTCGGAACCGGCGACCCGGTCGTGCTGCTGCACGGCTTCCCCGAGCACTGGTGGCAGTGGCACGAGGTCGCCCCCGTCCTCGCTGCCGCGGGCTACCGCGTCCTGTGCCCGGACCTGCGTGGCGCCGGGTGGACCGCCGCGGACGACCCGCGGATCGAGCGCGAGACCCGGCTCCACGACCTGGTCGCCCTGCTCGACGCCCTCGGCGTCGAGCGCGCCGACCTCGTCTCGCACGACATGGGCGTCATCACGGCGATGCAGCTCTGCTACGACCACCCCGAGCGCGTCCGCACCGCCGTGCAGCTCTCCGTCCCGCCGGGCTTCTTCGCCTTCAGCCCGCGGCTGCTGCCGGCCTTCCAGCACCTGCCGCCGTTCATCTGGCACCGGCCGGGCGCCTCGCTGCGCGGGACGTTCTCCGCGCGGTACGCCGCCCGGCCGATGTCCGCGGCGACGGTCGACGCGCACCTCGCCCCGTTGCTCCGGCCGGAGGTCGACGCCGCGGTGCGGCCGCTCACGCGCCGGATGATCCTGCCCGAGGCGCTGCGGATCATGCGGGGGACCTACCGGCGTCGGCGGCTCACGGTGCCGACCCTCGTCGTCTACGGCCGGCTCGACCATCCCACCACCGAGGAGCTCATGGGGCGCATCTGCCGCCGTCCGGAGCGCTACGCCGACCGCATCGAGTTCGCGTGGGTGGAGGGCGCCGCGCACTTCCTCACCGACGACGCTCCCGAGTCCGTCGCAGCGCTCGCGCTCGACTGGTTCGACCGGGCCGCGTGACGGGAACCGGCCCTCCGCGCCACCAGATCGACCCGTACGTCCGAGATCGACCCTCGGAGGTCGATCTGGCGACGGGCGGGCCGATCTCGCGGTCAGGACCGGACGCGGACGGCCCGCAGCGCGACGCCGACGGCCAGCACGGCCGCACCCGCCACGACGCTCGCGAGCGGGAGCGTGACGACGAGCGCGACGCACCCCAGTGCGCCCAGCACCTGCAGCGCGCGGGGGTACAGGCGGTGCGGGGCGGTCTGGCGCAGCGCCGACAGGTTCGCCACCAGGTAGTAGGCGAGCACCCCGAACGACGAGAACCCGATCGCCCCCCGCAGGTCCGTCATGAGCACGAGCACCACGACGACGGCCCCGACCGCGAGCTCGGCCCGGTGCGGCACCCGGTGCACGGGGTGCACGACCGCGAACCACCCCGGGAGGTCGCCCGTGCGCGCCATCGCGAGGCCCGTGCGGCTCACGCCCGCGAGCAGGGCGAGCAGGGCGCCGGCGCTCGCAGCGACGGCGCCGACGCTCACGACCGGGCCGGCCCACGCCCACGACCCGGCCGCGACCGCGTCGGCCAACGGCGCCGCGGACGCCGCGAGCCCGTCCGGCCCGAGCACGGCCAGCAGGACGACCGCGACGACCGCGTAGAGCACGACGACGGCCCCCAGCGACACCAGGACGGCGCGCGGGATCGTGCGGCGCGGGTCGCGCACCTCCTCGCCGAGCGTCGCGACGCGCGCGTACCCCGCGAAGGCGAAGAACAGGAGCCCCGCGGACTGCAGGACGCCGTACCAGCCGCCGTGCGCGCCGTCGGGGTCCAGCACGGCGGACCAGCGCGGCGCCGTGCCCGCGAGGCTCGCGACGACGGCCGTCGCGATCGCGAGGAGCGCCACCGCGACGATCGCGCGCGCGAGCCGCGCCGTGCGCGTCACGCCGCGGTAGCCCACGGCCGTGAGCAGCACGACCGCCGCGGCGGCGACGGGTCGCTCCCACCCGGGCGGCGCGGCGTAGGCCGCGAGCACGAGCGCCATGGCCGCGCAGCTCGCCGTCTTGCCGACGACGAACCCCCACCCGGCCACGTACCCCCACCACGGGCCGAGGTGCTCGCGCCCGTACACGTACGTGCCGCCCGAGGTGGGGTGCTGCGCCGCGAGCTGGGCGGACGACGTCGCGTTCGCGTACGCGACGACCGCCGCCAGCGCCAGCCCGACGAGCAGCCCCGTCCCCGCCGCGGCCGCCGCGGGGGCGAACGCGGAGAACACGCCCGCGCCGACCATGGAGGCGAGCCCCACGACGACGGCGTCCGTCGTGCCGAGGCGGCGCGCGAGCGAGGGCTGGCCCGGTACGGAGGTCACCCGGACAGCGTGCCAGGAGAAGGTGTCCGGCAGGTGTCGGCGCCCGTCCCGAGGAGTGGTCGGCGCGCCGTCCGCGAGCAGGTACAGTTCCCGCCGGTGTCCCGTTCCCGGTCGTCGACGACCGGACCCGTCGCACGGGGAGACGGGCTGTCCGCTACGGCGAGGACGGCGGTGCAGGGGTGGTGGCAGGACGGGTGCGTCGCGCGCGCCGGACGACGCGCGCCGGGGCAGGGATCGCGCTCGTGTGCGCCGTCCTCCTCGGCGCTCCGACGGTCGCGAGCGCCGACACGGGCGACGGGTTGTCGGAGACGTCTCGCACCCGGTACGCGGTCGACGGGTCGGGGCCGGTCCGTGTGACGGTCACGACGACGATCCGCAACGAGCAGCCTGCGAGCGAGCGGTACGTCTACTACTGGGACGCGTACGGGATCCCCGTCCCGGCGGGCGCGACCGACGTCTCGGCCACGAGCGGCGGGGCCACGCTCCCGGTCACCCTCGAGCCGACCGAGGACCCGTCGACCCGCGTCGCCGGGGTGTCGTTCTCCCCGCTGAACTACGGGCGCGAGCGGACCGTCGAGTGGGCCTACACGATCCCGGGCGAGCCGATCCGCTCGGAGGGGTACACGCGCGTCGGGCCTGGCTACGCGACGTTCGCCGTGCACGCGGCGGGCGACCCGGGGCAGGTCACCGTCGAGATCGCCACCCCGACGTCGATGGACTTCGACAGCACCTGGGACGGTTTCACGCCGATCCTCGAGGGAGAGACCCGCACCCACCGCGCGACCGAGAGCACGGACGACTACGGGACCTGGGCGTTCGTCTCGCTGCGCGACCCCGCGCAGGCCGACGAGACGAGCGTCGACGTCGGCGGCAACGAGCTCGTGCTGGAGAGCTTCCCGGGCGAC
>JAQSXO010000127.1 GCA_029256625.1 Cellulosimicrobium sp.
TGCTCGAAGCCGGGGATGGACTTGGCGGCCGTCGTGCGGATCGGGCCCGCGGAGACGAGGTTGGCACGGATGCCGTCCGGGCCGAGGTCGCGCGCGAGGTAGCGGTTCGCGGACTCGAGGCCGGCCTTCGCCACACCCATCCAGTCGTAGACCGGCCACGCGAACTGCGCGTCGAACGTGAGGCCCACCACGGCGCCGCCGTCCGTCATGAGCGGCTTCGCGGCGACCGCGAGCGACTTGTAGGAGAACGTCGAGACCTGGAGCGCGGTGGCCACGTCCTCCCAGGTGCCGGAGAGGAAGTTGCCGCCCATGACGCTCTGCGGGGCGAAGCCGATCGAGTGCACGACGCCGTCGAGGCGGTCCGTGT
Organism: Cellulosimicrobium sp.; assembly: GCA_029256625.1. Classification (GTDB taxonomy): domain Bacteria; phylum Actinomycetota; class Actinomycetes; order Actinomycetales; family Cellulomonadaceae; genus Cellulosimicrobium. The sequence goes on from JAQSXO010000127.1 coordinate 368, forward strand.
GCTCGCGGAGGGCGTCGGCCAGGCCGGCGAGGTCGTCGTCGTTCGTGACGTCGAGCTGCACGACGGGCGCCTCGACGGGCAGGCGCTTGGCGAAGGCCTGCGTGAGCTTCATCTGGCGGCCGAACGAGGAGAGCACGACCTCGGCTCCCTCCTCCTGCGCGAGACGCGCCGCGTGGAACGCGATCGAGGAGTCGGTGAGCACTCCCGTGATGAGGAGCTTCTTGCCGTCGAGCAGACCCATCGGTTTCCTTCCGTCGTGCGCCCGCGATGCGGGCGCGCTGAGGCTGAGCGTACTGAAAGAGAGGGGGCGCGGGCGCGCCGGTGACCGCCGTCGTGACCGGTCCCACGGGCGGGGCCGGTCACGGTCGGGTCAGTGGCCCATGCCGAGGCCGCCGTCCACGGGGATGACGGCCCCGGAGACGTACGCGGCGTCGTCGGACGCGAGGAACTGCACGACCCCGGCGACCTCGTCGGCCTGCGCGAAGCGCCCGGCGGGGATCGCGGCCTTGTACGCGGCCTGGCGCTCCTCGGGGAGCTCCGCGGTCATCGCGGTGTCGATGAAGCCGGGCGCCACGACGTTCGCCGTGATGTTGCGCGACCCGAGCTCGCGCGTGATCGAGCGCGCCATGCCGACGAGCGCGGCCTTGGAGGACGCGTAGTTGACCTGCCCGGCGCCGCCGTAGAGACCGATCACGGACGACACGAGCACGATGCGGCCGCGGCGCAGGCGGATCATGCCCTTGCTCACCCGGCGCACGCAGCGGAACGTGCCGGTGAGGTTGACGTCGATCACGGACTCGAAGTCCTCGTCGGTCATGCGCAGCAGGAGCTGGTCGTGCGTCACGCCCGCGTTGGCGACGAGCACCTCGACCGGTCCGAGCTCGTTCTCGATCTCGGTGAACGCAGCGTCCACGGCCGCGGTGTCGGTGATGTCCGCCACGGCGCCGAACACGCCCTCGGGCAGCTCGCCGCCCCGGTAGACGGTCGCGACGCGGTCGCCGTTCGCCACGAACCGCTCGGCGATCGCGCGGCCGATCCCCCGGTTCGCGCCGGTGACGACGACGGTGCGCGGGGCGGGTGCGGTGGCTTCGGACACGGTGCGGCTCCTCGGGACGGTCGGGTCGGGACGGCGGCCGGGGACGGGTCCCGCACGGCCGGTGCCAGGGGGCCCGTGCGGGCTCGTGACGGAGCCGCGCGAACGCGCCGCACCGACCGTACCGTGCGCAGGCCCCGCCGTGCGCGGTGCGGCGCGGTCACACCGCTCCCCCACACTTTGTGGGGTCCCGACAAACGTAGACTGGTGGGGTGAGCACACGACGCACGGCCCGCAGGTCGGCGGAGGCGGTCCCGAGCATCACGTCGGCGCCGGAACCGCTCGCCGCGGACCAGGCGCGCCGCGAGCGCAAGTACCTCATCCAGATGGGCATCCGCATCGTGTGCTTCGTGGCCGCGATCCTCGTCGCGCCGAGCTGGTTGACCTGGGTGTTCGCCGCCGCGGCGATCGTCCTGCCCTACAGCGCGGTGCTCATCGCCAACGCCGGCCGCGACCAGGCCCACTACGACACCTCGCCGATGGAGCACCGCGCGCTGCCTGCCGCCGGGGTGCCGGGATCCCACGGGATCGCCGGCGGAGAGTCGCCCGACCCGCAGGACCACGAGGAGGACCACCGGTGACCGACGTCCTGGGCCTCGCCGACCCCGTCGGCGAGGAGGAGCTGGTGTGCAGCGCCAAGGGCTGCCGCGAGCCGGCCGTGTGGGGCCTGCTGTGGAACAACCCCAAGATCCACACGCCCGAGCGGCGCAAGGTCTGGCTCGCGTGCGACGCGCACCGCGAGCATCTGGAGACGTTCCTCGGCGCCCGCTCGTTCTGGCGCTCGACCGTGCCCGTCGACGAGCTCGAGCGCCGGGCGGCCCCGTGACGCAGGCCGCACCACCCGGCCCGGCACAGGTCTCCCCCGGGGGCCCGACGCCGGAGCGCGCCACCGCGGACGCCCACCAGCCGCGCACGCCGCGGCAGTGGGTGACTCTCGCGGTCGGCGTCGTCGTGCTCGTCGCGCTGTGCCTCGTGGCGGGGCGCTGGCAGTGGAACCGGTACGTCTCGCGCGACGCCGAGATCGAGCGGATCGAGACGAACTACGCGTCCGAGCCCGTCCCGGTCGACGACGTCCTCGACGGCCCGGGCGCCACCCTCGACGAGGCCGACCTCTGGCGACCCGTGACGCTCGTCGGCCGCTACGACCCCGACGCGACCGTCCTCCTGCGCAACCGCCCCGTCGGCGGCAGCCCCGGGTTCCACGTCCTCGTCCCGTTCGTGACGGACCCCACGCCGTCCGCGCCCGACGGTCTCGTCGTGGTCGTCGACCGGGGGTTCGTCCCGCTCGGCACGGACGCCGTCACGCCGGGCGACCTCCCGGCGCCTCCGGTCGGCGAGGTCGAGGCGACCGTGACGCTCCGGGGCGACGAGCCGCCGTCGGGCCGCGACGCCCCCGCCGGTCAGGTCCAGGCGATCTCCACCGACCAGGTGCTCGCCGCCGGCCCCGACGGCACCGCCTGGGCCGACGGTCGCACCGTCGGCGCGTACGGGCAGCTCCGGACCGAGGTACCGCCTGCCGAGGAGACGCTCGAGGCCCTGCCCAAGCCCGACACCGACCCCGGCTCGCACCTGTCGTACGCGTTCCAGTGGGCCGTGTTCGCGATCGGCGCCGTCGCCGGGTTCTGGCTCCTCGTCCGTCGGGACCGGCGCGACGCGCGCGGCGAGGAGACCACGCTCACCGCGGGCGACCTGCTCGCCGCCCAGGACCCGGATGCTGCCCGGGCGCGTCGCGAGCCGCGGTCCCGCCGGCCGAGCGCCGAGGACGAGGAGGACGCGCTCATCGACGCCCAGCTCGGCACCGCGGACGCCTCCGGACGCGACCTGCAGCGTGAGCGCCCGCCGCTGAGGTAGCCGCGTCCGCGCCCCACGGTATCCGCGGGTCCACCGAACGGTGGAGGCGCGCGTCCACCTCGGCGGCGCCGAGACGGTCGATGTGGCCCGGTGACCGGCGACCGTAGCGTCGCCGCATGACCGCTCTGGAAGTCCGCAACCTGCACAAACGCTACGGGCACCGCGTCGCCGTCGACGACGTGTCCCTGACCGTCGAGGACGGCGAGATCTTCGGCATCATCGGGCCGAACGGGGCCGGGAAGACGACGACCGTGGAGTGCGTCGCCGGCCTGCGCACGCCCGACTCCGGGTCGATCTCGGTGCTGGGTCTCGACCCGACGACGGACCGTGCCGAGGTGCGGGAGCGGCTGGGCGTGCAGCTGCAGGAGAGCAGCTTCCCCGACGCGATCACGGTCTCCGAGGCGCTCGACCTCTACGGCTCGTTCTACCGGGACCCCGTCGACTGGCGCGAGCTCATGGAGCTCCTCGACCTCACCGAGAAGCGCGACACCCGGTACAAGGCGCTGTCCGGCGGGCAGAAGCAGCGGCTGTCGATCGCGCTCGCGCTCGTCGGAGGCCCGAGGGTCGCGATCCTCGACGAGCTCACGACGGGACTGGACCCGCAGGCGAGGCGCGACACCTGGAGCCTCGTCGAGCGCGTCCGGGACACGGGCGTCACGATCGTCCTCGTCACGCACTTCATGGACGAGGCCGAGCGCCTCTGCGACCGGATCGCCGTCGTCAGCGGTGGGCGGGTTGCGGCGGTGGACACGCCCACGGGCCTGGTCGCGCAGGCGAATGCCGCGCAGCAGGTCCGGTTCCGCGTGAGCCAACCCCTGGACAGGAGCGTCCTGACCGGGCTTCCCGAGGTGACCGACGTCGAGAACACCGCGGACCGCTGGCGGGTCACGGGCCGCGGGCAGCTCCTGAGCAGCGTCGCCGGGGCTCTCGCCCGGGCGCACGTCGTGGCGGAGGACCTCCGCGTCGACCAGCGCACCCTCGACGACGCGTTCGTCGCCCTGACGGGACGACCCCCGGGGTCCGCGGACGCCTCCGCGCGGAGGGCCGGCTGATGCCCGCGCTCCGGAAGCTGGTCCGGGTCGAGTCGAGGCTGTTCCTCCGAGACTCCGCGACCGTCGTCTTCGGCGTGCTGTTCCCGACGGCGCTCCTGCTCGGCCTGGGCACCATACCGACGCTCAGGGAACCGACGCCCGAGACCGGCGGCCTCCGGCCCATCGACGTCTGGGCGCCGACCGCGCTGGTGTTCGGGATGGTGATGATCGCGGTGCAGCACGTCCCGGCGGTGATCGCGACGTACCGGGAGCGCGGCATCCTGCGCCGGCTGTCGACCACCCCGGCGCACCCGCGGGGCGTCCTCCTCGCCCAGGTGATCGTCGCGTTCGCCTCCGTGGTGGTCTCTGCGGCTCTCCTGGTCCTCGCCGCGTGGGCGGTGCTGGGCATCGCCCCGCCGGAGCGACCCCTGGAGTTCGTCGTCGCGTTCGTCGTCGGCTTCGCAGCACTGCTCGGGCTCGGGCTGGTCTCCGCGGCGGTGGTCCGCACGAGCAGTGCGGCGAACCAGGTCGGCACCCTCCTGTTCGTCGCGCTGATGTTCTTCGGCGGGGCGTTCCTGCCCCGCGTCCTCATGCCCGACCTGCTGCGCGCGGTCGGCGACGTGGTCCCACCGGGGCTGCAGGCCCTGACCACGGCGTGGTCCGCCGACGCGGGCGCGCTCACCGCGACGGCCGGCGGGCAGCCGTTCTGGCTGCAGATGGCCATAATGGCGGGCATCGCGCTGGTCGCGGGCGCGGTCGCCGCGAAGCTCTTCCGCTGGGAGTAGGACCGGGAGCCGGACCGGAACAGGAGTCGACGATGCAGGATGCCGGGGCCGTCGAGCGCCCGACCTCCGGGGCGCGCGGACCCGCCGTCGCCGAGGGTGCGCCGTCCCCGGGCGCCACGACGCGGGCCTGGAAGGCGGACCAGCTCCGGGTCTGGGACCTCCTCCAGCTGTTCACCCCGTGGCTGCTCCTGACGGTGTCGACCGCGATCTACTTCGCGGGGGTGCTCCCGGCGTCCGGTGAGCGCTTCTGGCCCGAGGGCGCCTCGGTCCTCGGGCTGGTCGCGGTCTCGGCGTTGTGGGTCCTGTTCGGGCACACGCTTCCCCTGCGGAGGGGGACGCTGCGGCCCGTCCCGGCGGGCATCTACTTCGTCGGCCTGCTGGCGCTGTGCGTCACCCTCATGACCTACTCCGAGATCTTCCTGGTCTTCACCGTCGCGGGCTTCTTCCACGCGTACCTGCTCACGCCCTGGCCGCTCGGCGTGCTCGGCGTCCTCGTCACCTCCGTGGCCCTCAACGGCTCGGCGATGAGCGTGTGGGCCGACCCGACACCGGAGCTGCTCGCCGAGCTCGTGCTGGTCGTCGTCGTGCAGACGGCGGCGATCGGTGCGGGCATCCTGCTGGCGGCGCGCAGCGAGTCGGCGGAGCGCAAGCGCGAGGAGCTGGTCGAGCGGCTCGAGGCCGCGCTGCACGAGAACGCCGGGCTCCATGCCCAGCTGGTCGTCCAGGCGCGGGAGTCCGGCGCCCAGGACGAGCGGCAGCGCCTGGCCCGCGAGATCCACGACACCCTGGCGCAAGGCCTGGCGGGCATCATCACGCAGCTCCAGGCCGCGGAACGCTCCGCGCACGCACCGGGCGAGACCGACGCGCACGTCGCGCGGGCGCTCCGGCTCGCGCGCAGCAGCCTGGCGGAGGCCCGACGGTCCGTGCAGGCGCTCGGACCCCAGGAGCTCGGGCGCGCGCACCTTCCCGACGCGCTACGCACCCTGACCGAGCGCTGGTCGCACGACCACGACGTCCGCGCTCACGTCGAGATCACCGGGGTCCGGGAACCGCTGAGCCCGGCGATCGAGGTCTCGCTCTTCCGGGTCGTGCAGGAGTCGCTGACCAACGTGGCGAAGCACGCGGAGGCCTCGCGCGTCGGGGTCACGCTGTCGTACGCAGGCGCCGAGGTGCTGCTGGACGTGCGGGATGATGGGCGCGGGTTCGCCGCAGGGGTCGGCACCGGCTTCGGCCTGACGAGCATGCGCCAGCGGATCAGAGGGGTCGGCGGTCACCTCGAGGTGCAGAGCGCGCCCGGCGAGGGCACCTCCGTGAGCGCTCGCGTCCCGGCGATCGCCCCCGGGGGAATGACGGAGAAGGAGTAGACCGGCCGATGCTTCGACTCGTGATCGTCGACGACCACCCGATCGTGCGGGGAGGCCTGCGCGACACCTTCGCGGACGTCGAGGACATCGTCGTCGTCGGCGAGGCCGGCGACGGCGCCGAGGGGGTCGACCGTGCGCGGTCGCTCGCGGCGGACGTCGTGCTCATGGACCTGCGCATGCCCGGGACGGACGGCGTCGCCGCGACCGCGGCCCTGCGCGAGCAGGTCCCGGACGCCCGGGTGCTGGTCCTGACCACCTTCGACGGCGAGAGCGACGTCCTCCCGGCGATCGAGGCGGGCGCGATCGGCTACCTCCTGAAGGACGCGCTGCCCGACGACCTGATCCGGGCCGTCCGCGCCGCCGGGCGCGGGGAGTCGGTGCTCGCGCCGTCGGTGACCCAGCACCTGATGGGACAGGTGCGCAGGCCCGGCGCCGGCACACTGACCGACCGGGAGAAGCAGGTGCTCCAGCTCGTGGCGAACGGCTGCTCGAACCGCGAGGCCGCCACCGCGCTGTTCATCGGCGAAGCGAGCATCAAGACCCACCTGCAGCACGTCTACGACAAGCTTGGCGTCCGCGACCGCGCCTCGGCGGTAGCCGAGGGATACCGGCGGCGCCTCCTCACCTGACGCCGCGCCGCCCGTCGCGCGCGGGCGCGGCGTTCTCCGGCGCGCGCCTCAGGCGAGCGAGACGAGCTCCGCGTACTCGTCGCTCCACAGGTCCTCGTCGCCGTCGGGCAGCAGCAGGACGCGCTCGGGCTCGAGCGCCTCGACCGCGCCGTCGTCGTGCGTGACCATGACGACGGCGCCCTCGTACGTCTTGAGCGCCCCGAGGATCTCGGCGCGCGACGCCGGGTCGAGGTTGTTCGTCGGCTCGTCGAGGAGCAGCACGTTCGCGGCCGAGACGACGAGCGTCGCGAGCGCGAGGCGCGTCTTCTCCCCGCCGGAGAGCACGTTCGTCGGCTTCTCCGCGTCGTCGCCGGAGAACAGGAACGATCCGAGCACGGAGCGCACCTGCGTGTCGGTGAGGTCCGGCGCGGCATGGCGCAGGTTCTCGACGACCGTCGCGTCCATGTCGAGCGTGTCGTGCTCCTGTGCGTAGTAGCCGATCTTCAGGCCGTGACCGGGGTGCACCTCGCCCGTGTCGGGCTGCTCGACGCCGCCGAGGATGCGCAGGAGCGTCGTCTTGCCGGCGCCGTTGAGGCCCAGCACGACGACGCGGCTGCCACGGTCGATCGCGAGGTCGACGCCCGCGAAGACCTCCTGCGACCCGTACGCCTTGGACAGCCCGCTCGCGGTGAGGGGCGTGCGCCCGCACGGCGCGGGCTTGGGGAACCGGAGCTTCGCGACCTTGTCGCTCTGGCGCTCGCCCTCGATCCCCGCGAGCATCTTCTCCGCGCGGCGCATCATCTGCTGCGCGGCCACGGCCTTGGTGGCCTTCGCGCGCATCTTCTCGCCCTGGGCGAGCAGCGCGCCCGCCTTCTTCTCCGCGTTCTGCCGCTCGCGACGACGTCGGCGCTCGTCCGACTCACGCTGCGCGAGGTAGGCGTCCCAGCCGAGGTTGTACTGGTCGAGCTCGCCGCGGTTCGCGTCGAGGTGGAAGACCTTGTTGACCGTCGCGCGCAACAGCTCGACGTCGTGGGAGATCACGACGAACCCGCCGTTGTACGACTTGAGGTAGTCGCGCAGCCAGATGATCGAGTCCGCGTCGAGGTGGTTGGTCGGCTCGTCGAGGAGCAGCGTCTCGACCCCGGAGAACAGGATGCGCGCGAGCTCGATGCGGCGGCGCTGACCGCCGGACAGCGTGCT
>JAQSXO010000128.1 GCA_029256625.1 Cellulosimicrobium sp.
GTCCTTGAGGTCGAGCAGCGCGAGCCCCTGGGAGTCGGCCCAGTGGAAGATGAGCCCGAGGCTCGACTCCTGCGTCTCGTTGAGCCCGAGGACCTTGGAGAGCAGGAGCGGTCCGAAGTCGGTGACGGTCGTGCGGATCGGCACACCGGCCCCGAGCCCGCCGAGCGAGTAGAACTCGACGGGGTAGGTCGTCGGGCTCCAGTCCTGCCCGATCGACGCGGTGCGCTCGAGGATCTTCTCGTTCGTCTCGCCAGGGACGGTGAGCCCCGACAGGTCGCCCTTGACGTCCGCGAGGAACACGGGCACGCCCGCGGTCGACAACCCCTCGGCCATGCCCTGCAGCGTCTTCGTCTTGCCGGTCCCGGTCGCGCCGGCGACGAGCCCGTGCCGGTTCAGCATCGACAGGGCGAAGCCCACCTGGACGTCGGCCCGAGGGGAGGGGTCGGAACCCGGCTCGCCCTCGAGCAGCGCGCCGAGCGCGAGCGTACCGCCCCGGTACGCGTAGCCGGCCGCCACCTCGGCGGCATATCCCTCGGGCGGTGCGGCGCCCGACGGCGCAGCCGCCTCGGCGGACTCGCTCACCTCCGCGGGAGCGGTGCCCGCCTCGGGGAGAGCGTGGCTCTCCCTCGCGGCGGCCGCCGCCGCCGCCAGTGCCGCCTGCGCGGCCGCGGCCGTGGCCGCGGCGGCCTCCGCGGCCGCCTGCGCCGCAGCCGCACGCAGGGCGGCGAGCTCGGACGGGGACTGAGCGGCGTCGTCGGCCATGCTCGGATCGTAGGGGCCACGCCCCCGGGGCGCAGCCGGGCCGGGATGCGCGACGACCCGCGCGCGCCGTAAGGTGGCGCGGCCATGACCGACCACCGCGTGCACGTCGTCACCGACTCGACGGCGTCCCTCCCGCCCGGCTCCGACGAGCGGCTGCGCTCCGTCCCTCTGCACGTGATCGTCGACGACGAGTCCTCCCTGGAGGGCGTGGGCCTCACCGCCGACGACGTGGCGGCGGACCTGCGGGACGGCCGCCGGGTCACGACGTCGCAGCCGACCCCCCGCGCGTTCGGCGAGGCGTACGCCGCGGCCGCGGACGCCGGTGCGCGGGCGATCGTCTCCGTCCACCTCTCGGGCGAGCTGTCGGGCACGGTGCACGCCGCGGCGCTCGCCGCGGCGGACGCGCCGGTCCCGGTGCGGGTCGTGGACTCCCGGAACGTGGCGATGGGCTTGGGGTTCGCCGCGCAGGCCGCCGCCCGGGCCGCCGCCGCGGGCGCGGACGCGGACGTCGTCGCCCGGCGCGCCATCGAGGTCGCCGACGCGAGCCGTGCCGTCTTCCTGGTCGACTCGTTGGACCACCTCCGTCGCGGGGGACGCCTCAGCGCCGCCTCGGCAGCGCTGGGGACCGTGCTCGGGGTCCGGCCGCTGCTCGCCGTGCGCGACGGCAGGATCGAGGTCGTGCAGAAGGTCCGGACCAAGGCGGCCGCGGTCGAGCGCCTGACGACGGTCGCGGTCGAGTCCGCGGGGCGCCGCGCGCTCCCGGCGCTCGCGGTCCACCACGTCGGGGACGACGACGGCGCGCACCGGCTCGCGGCCGAGCTGACCGAGCGCACCGGTCTGGACGTCGTGGTGACGCCGGTGAGCGCCGTGCTCGGGGCGCACGTCGGGCCGGGCGTGCTGGCCGTCGTCGTGGCGGAGCTCGCCGACCGGGGGTCGGGCACCGGGAGCCTTTCGACGAGCTGAGGAACAGGCTCTCCCTGCTCCGCGGCGGTCCGCCGCCGTCGTGGCCGTGCACAGTCCCGCGCGACGACGGTCCCGCCCACAGGGGACGCTGACACCCGCTCGTGACCCGGCCGGGCCTCCGTACGGTGCGCGACGTGAGCACTCCTCGTCCTGAGCCGCGTCAGCACGCCCGTCCCGGTCGCGACCCCGCCCGGGAGGAGGCGGTCGTCCGGCAACGCCTGCGCGCCGTGACCTCGGCCGGGCGACCCGTCCTCGACTGGAAGCCGGCGACCGCGGCCCTGCCCCGGGTCGGATCGATGGACGGTGCCCGCCCGGGGCGCGACGACTTCCCGTGGCCGGGCGGTCCGGGCGGATCGAGACCCGAACCGACGCACGGGAGCGAGGTCCACGGCCTTGCGGACGCCGGCGACGATCCCTCGACCGGCCGGGCGGAGACGGTCGCCCGCGCGGCGGCCCTCCGGCCGGTCGACGAGCGGGACGGCTGGCTCCCGCCCCGCCCGGCAGAGCAGGACGACCCGCGGGCGGTCCGTCCGGACGACCCCGAGGTGGACGACGCGGTCCTCGCCGACCGTCCGGCCGACGACGGGGCCGAGCGCCTGCGGCACCGGGCGGCCCGGACCGCGTCGACCGCCTACACCGCGGCGTACGGGCACCCGACGTCCCACTCCGGGTTCGACCCGCTCGGCGAGGAGGGCCGTCGCCGGTGGGCCGTGCGTCCCCGCGTCGCGGTCGCGGCGCTGGTCTTCGTGCTCCTCCTCGCCGCCGCGGTCGTGCTGCTGCGGTCGCCGGCGGACGGGGTCGAACCGGTCGCCCGGGTCGGTGGAGCATCGGCAGACGGTGCCATGGCGGGGGCGGCCGAGGGCGCGAACGCTCCGGTCGACGGGAGCGCCGTCGACGGCGACGTCACCGAGGAGGCGACGGGCCCCGTCGGCGGTGCGGCGGACCTCGGGACGGGTGCGGTGCCGTCCGGAGGGGTGGTGGTGCACGTCGTCGGGCAGGTCGTGGCTCCGGGCCTCGTGACCGTCGCCGCCGACGCACGGGTCGCGGACGCCCTCGAGGCCGCAGGTGGGGCGACGGGCGACGCCGACCTCGCCGCGCTCAATCTCGCGCGGACGGTGACCGACGGCGAGCAGATCCTCGTCCCGCGACCGGGCGAGGCGGTCCCCGCCGCGGGACCGGCACCCGCGGTGCCGGGGAACGCGGCCGACGCCACGGTGGACCTCAACACGGCCGACGCCGCGGCCCTCGACGCGCTGCCCGGCATCGGACCGGTGCTGGCCGAGCGCATCGTCGCGTGGCGCGAGGAGAACGGTCCGTTCACGGCGGTCGAGGAGCTCGGCGAGGTCAGCGGCATCGGGCCGGCCGTGCTCGCCGACGTGCGCGACCTCGTCCGCGTGTGAGCGACCTGCGGCTCGTCCCGGCGGCGCTCGCGGCCTGGGCGACGGCGTTCCTCGCCGTCGGCGCACCGCCGGTGGTGCTCCTGCGCGGCGCGACGCTCGCCGTCGTGCTGCTGGCGGTCGTGCTCGCAGCACTGCTGCTGACCGAGCGCGGCCGGCGCCGCGCCGCTCCGACGCGGTGCGTCGTGCGCGGTGACGGCACGAGCCGCCAGGGCGCGGTCGCGCGCACGGCGGGCCAGGCGGCCCTGGTCACCGTCTGCGCTGCGGCGGTGCTCCTGTCCGCGGGGTCGCAGCTCGCCGACCGCGCGGCGCTCGCCGACCTGGCCGACCAGGGCGCGACGGCGACGGTCACCGCGACCGTGCGGTCCGCCGTCGTGCCGCGGACGAACCCGTGGTCGGGAGCGACCGACCGGTACGAGGTGCGCGTCGCGCTCGACGGGCTCACCGCGCGCGGGGTGAGCTCGTCGGTGACGGGCGCCGTCGTTGTCACGGGCCCGGGCGGCGGGTGGGACGACCTCGCGTACGGCTCCACCGTCGCCGTGACGGGCCGGCTCGACGTCCAGGGTGACCGGACGGTGCTCCGGACCGACGCGCCGCCCCGGGTCCTCGAGCCCGCGGGCGCGTTCCTGCGCGGCGTGCACGCGATGCGGCGCGGGCTCCTCGACGCGACCGACGGACTGAGCCCGCAGGCCCGCGGCCTGGTCCCGGGCGTCGCGATCGGTGACACCTCGCGGCTCGACCCGGCTCTCGACGAGGCGATGCGGACGACGTCGCTCACCCACGTCACGGCCGTGTCCGGCGGTCACTTCGCGATCGTCGTGGCGTGCGTCGCCGGCCTGTGCGTCCTGGTCCGTGCCCCGCGGGCGGTGCGCGTGGTGGTGACGGGCGCGGCGATGGTCGGGTTCGTCGTGCTCGTCCATCCGGAGCCGAGCGTGCTGCGAGCGGCGGCGATGGGCGTCGTCGGGGTGGTCGGCATCGCGCTCGGCAGACCGTCGCGCGCGGTCGCCGCTCTCGCCGCGGGCGTCGTCGTGCTGCTCGTCGTCGACCCCTGGCTCGCCCGCTCGTACGGTTTCGTCCTCTCTGTCGCGGCGACGGCGGGCCTCGCGCTCCTCGCTGCGCCCCTCGCGCGTCGGCTCGCGCCGTGGACCGGGCGGACCGCGGCGCACGTGGTCGCGGTGCCCGTCGCGGCGCAGGCCGCGTGTGCACCGGTCCTCGTCCTGCTCGACCCGAGCGTGAGCACCTGGTCCGTCCCCGCCAACCTTGCCGCGGCCCCGGCGCTCGGGCCGGCGACCGTGCTCGGCGTCCTCGCGACGCTCGTCGCCCCGTGGTGGCCGGGTGCGGCGACGGCGCTCGGGTGGGCGGCCGGCATCTTCACCGGGTGGATCGCGCGCGTCGCCGAGACGTTCGCCGGACTGCCGGGCGCACGAACGCCCTGGCCCGGCGGCGTCGGGGGACTCGTGCTGCTCGCGCTCGGGACGGCGGGCGTGCTCGGCGTCGTGCTCCGCTCGCGCGCGCTGCGCGACGCGGGGGAGCGGCGCGCCCTCCGGGCGTCGTCGTCGCCCCCGCTGCGCGACCGGGCCGCCCGGGCGGTCCGCACCGCGCGGCGCCGGTGGTCCGGCTCGCGGGGGCGCTCGGGGTGGCCGGGGGCGGCACCGCGGCGTGCCCGTCCGCCCCGAGCGCAGGTCGCCACCGCCGCGCTCCTGGTGGTCGGGGCCGTGCTCGTCGTCGCCCTCGTGCGCCCGCTCCTGGTGACTGGCGGCGCGGTGCCGGACGACTGGGCCGTCGTCGCGTGCGACGTCGGACAGGGCGACGCGCTCGTGCTGCGATCCGGGCCCCGGTCGGCGGTGGTCGTCGACGTCGGTCCGCCGGGGGCAGCCGCCGGCGGCTGCCTCGACCGCCTCGGCGTCGAGCGGGTCGACCTCCTCGTCCTCAGCCACTTCCACGCCGACCACGTGGGCGGTCTCGACGCCGTGCTGCGCGGCCGGACGGTCGTGCGCGCCCTCGTGACCGCGACGGCCGATCCTCCGGAGCAGGCCGAACGCACGCTCGCCGCGCTCACGGACGCGGGCGTCCCGGTCCAGGTGGCACAGCCGGGCGCCACGGGCAGCGCGGGCGCTCCGGACGACATGGGTGGCAACCAGGACGTCGGCGTGTCCGGCGAGCCCGGCGCGGGCGCCGGCGGCGTGCGGTGGGAGGTGCTCCAGGCGGGGGTGGACGGCGGGCCGACGAGCGCCGCGCGCCCGAGCACGTCACGTGCCGTCACCGCGGAGTCCGACGGCGGCGCGAACGACGCGAGCGTGACGCTCCTCCTCCACGTGGCGGGGATGGACGTCGTCGCGCTGGGCGACCTGGAGGACGCCGGGCAGACGGCGCTCGCCCGGACCCTCGCGCAGCGCGGGTCCGGTCCCGTGGACGTCGTCAAGGTCGCGCACCACGGGTCGGCGACGCAGTCCGACCGCCTGGCCGAGCTGCTCTCGCCGACGGTCGCGCTCGTCAGCTCGGGAGAGAACACCTACGGGCACCCCACGGACCGCGCGCTCGACCTCTACCGGGGCGTGGGCGCCACCGTCCTGCGGACCGACACCTGCGGGACGTTCGCGCTCGTCGTGCGCGACGACGTCCTTGCCGCCGCGGGGTGCGGCTGACGCGAGACGGTGCGCTCGGGCCTGAGCGAACGCCGACGGCGAAAGGCGCGACGAACGCCGCCCGGGGAAGGCCGGGTGGGCGCTGCACGGCGGAGCACGAGGTCCTGGGGTGCGGTGACGTTCCTTCGCGGTGGGCGGCTCGTGGGAGGCTGGTGCCATGCCCGCGCCGACCCGCACCTCCCGTCCCTCCGCCGGCCCGTCGCTCGCGTGGGACGACGTGCGGATCGCGCCGGTCGTGCTCGTGCAGGGCCCCGAGTCGCTCCTCGCCGAGCGCGCCGTGGACGCGATCGTCGGGCTCGCACGCGAGCGGGACCCCGAGGTCGAGAAGGTCACGATGGAGGGTGCGACGTACCAGGCGGGCATGCTCACGGTCGCCGCGAGCCCGTCGCTGTTCGGCGAGGCGAAGGTCGTGGTGATCGAGGGGGCGGAGGCGGCGACGGACGCCCTCGTCGCCGACGTCGTGGACTACGTCCCCGTCGCCGACCCCGAGACGACCCTCGTCGTCGTGCACGGCGGCGGCGTGCGCGGCAAGCGCATGCTCGACGCGATCAAGGGGAGCGGGGCGCCCGTGGTCGCGGTCGAGGCGATCAAGAAGGACTCCGACAAGACCGCGTTCGTCACCGCCGAGTTCCGGCGCGCGCGCCGACGCATCGACGCGTCGGGCGTGCGCGCCCTGGTGGAGGCGGTCGGCAACGACCTGCGCGAGCTCGCCGCCGCGTGCAGCCAGCTCGTCACCGACACGGACGGCACGGTGAGCGAGGCGGTCGTGGACCGCTACTACGGGGGCCGGGTCGAGGCGACGGGGTTCCGGGTCGCGGACGCCGCCGTCGCCGGGAACGCCGGAGAGGCCGTCGCGCTCCTGCGCCACGCGCTCGCGACCGGTGCCGACCCGGTGCCGCTCGTCGCCGCGCTCGCGATGAAGCTCCGTGCGCTCGCGAAGGTCGGTGCGATGCGCGGCCGCGGCGGGGTGGCGGCCAAGGACCTCGGGCTCGCGCCGTGGCAGGTCGACCGCGCGCGCCGCGAGCTCGCGGGCTGGACGCCGGAGGGACTCGCGACGGCGATCAGCGCCGTCGCGCAGGCGGACGCGGAGGTCAAGGGTGCGGGACGGGACCCGGTGTTCGCCGTCGAGCGCGCGGTCCTCACCATCGCCCGCGCCCACGGCCGGTGATCCTGCCCTCGCCCTCGAGCGCGCATGCCCCCACGCCACCGGACCGGTTCTGCGTCGCCGAACCCCGTTCTCCGTCACCGGACCACGGCTCCGCTTCGCGCGACCGGCCGTCTCTCGGCGGGTGGTCGGGGAAGCACGAGGGGCGCCGACCCGAGTGGGTCGGCGCCCCTCGTGGGAAGCCTGTGCGGCCGTCGTGACGTTCAGCGTGTCACGTCGACGCGGGCGAACCGTGCGCTCAGAGAGCGTTGACGGCCTTCGCGATGGCCGACTTGCGGTTCGCGGCCTGGTTCGCGTGGATGACGCCCTTCGAGACGGCCTTGTCGAGCTTGCGCGACGCGGCCTGGAGCGCGGTGCTCGCCGCGTCCTTGTCGCCCGCGGCGACGGCCTCGCGCACGCGGCGCACGTACGTCTTGAGCTCGGACTTGACCGCCTTGTTGCGCAGGCGAGCCTTCTCGTTCGTACGGATGCGCTTGATCTGGGACTTGATGTTTGCCACGTGTGGACTCTCTGGTTCTGTTCGCCGGAGCGAGCGGATAGGTCGTAGAGGGCGGCTCCAGCTCCGGGACTGGGGTGGGGAACCCGTGGAGAGGTGCTGGGGCTGTGCCCGCCGACCTGGGCGGACACGCGACCACCAAGACTACCAGCGGTCGTGGCCCGAACTCCAATCCGGGGTCAGCGGTGCTGCGAGACCCCGGCGACGACCCGGTCGAAGACGTCCCGCCCCACGACGGCGCCCTCGCGCCGCACCGCGCCCGGGTCGACGCGGATCACGCGGTCGAGCCGGACCTCGCTGTCGCGGCCCTGGGCGTCCCACGGGCCCGACCCGACGTCGAGCCAGTAGCGACCCCACCGGGCCTCGTCGCGCGCGTCGCGCGAGTGGTCCTTGCTCGTGAGCATGACGCCCAGCAGCCAGTCACCGTCCGACCCGACGAGCAGCACGGGCCGGTCCTTGCCCTGCGAGAAGTCCTCCTCGAAGGGCACCCAGGTCCAGACGATCTCCCCGGGGTCCGGGTCGCCGTCGAGCCGCGGCGCGTACTGCGCGCGCACGCGACCCTCGTAGTCGCCGGGGTACGCGCCCGTCCGGCCGCCGCCCCCCGCGGGCCGCGCCGCAGCGCCGGGCCGGGCCGGGGCCGTCGGGCGCGGGCCGGGGCGCGGGGACGGCGTCCGGCCCGACGGCGTCCGCTCCCTCCCGGGCGCGCGCGTCGCCGCGGTGCCCGTGCCGCCCTGCGAGCCCTGCGACGAGCGCGTGAGCCCGGAGACGACGGCGCGTGCCGCGTCGGTGAGTAGTCCCAGCCATCGGTTGCGTGCCACGCGCGCACCCTACCGGGCGTGCCTCGCCGTGGTCAGGGCGGTC
>JAQSXO010000129.1 GCA_029256625.1 Cellulosimicrobium sp.
CCGCCCGGCGCGCGCCGGGCGGCGAGGGGTCCACGGTTCGCACTACGGTGGGAGCACGCCCCGCGCCGACCGGCGCCCGACCGACGGAGGACCCCTCGTGGCCGACACGAACGAGACCGAGCAGACCCTGGCCCTGAAGGTCGGGACCGTCGCCCTCACCTTCGCCGCGGGCTGGGCCGCGCAGAAGCTCGTCACGTTCATCTGGGCGAAGGCCACGGGTCACGACGCCCCGAAGGACCTCGACGACGAGGAGGTCGGCATCGTCTCGGCCGTCACGTTCGCCGCGGTCGCCGCCGGCGTCGGCGTCCTCGCGCGCCGGTTCGCCGGCAAGGAGGCCAAGCGCTTCGTCTCCCGCCTCGCGTCGCGCGCGTCGTAGCGCCGGCTCGCCGTCGCCTCGACGCGGCTGCCCTGCCCGCGGGCTGAAACCGCTCGGCGACGTGCTGCGCATCGTCCGGGTCTGCGCCGTCTGCCGAGCGTGAGACCCGGCGGTCCGACGTGCCCTCCGGGATGCCCTAGTGTGTGCGCGCCGCCACACAGCCGTGGCGTGCCTCACTCACGAAGGACAGGTCATGGAAGTCAGCGACTCGGTATTCCTCCTCTACGTCGGCCTGCTGGCGCTCGCCGGCGTCATCCAGCTCGTGATCGCCGGCATCGGGTTCGGTGCGTCGGGCGCCACGCGCCTCCTCAGCGGCGTCTTCGGGCTGGGCTTCCTCGGGTACGCGATCTACCTCGCGTTCTTCTTCGCCGGCGGTTCGTTCGCGATGTTCTGGTACGCGTTCATCGCACCGGTCGCGATGATCGCCCAGGTCGTCAAGAACCGTCGTGAGCGGCAGTCCGCGCAGCCTGCCCCGGTCGCGGCGCAGCCCTCGGCCCCGGTCGACCAGCCCCGGGTCTGAGTTCCTGCTCGGAGCACCCTCACCGCCCCGCGTCCTCGACCCCGGGGCGCTCCTCACGGTCGTCACGACGAGGGGAACGACCCCGGGTCGGGAGACGCACCGGTAGCCTGACGCGCGTGACGGCCCCACCGGCGACCCCCGCGCGCCCGACGACGGTCCCGCAGGACCCCGTCCTGCGCTCGGGCGTGCGCGTCCTCGCCGACGCAGGTCGCCTGCTGGCCCGGCACTGGCCCGCGCTCGTCGCGATCGCCGTCCTCGCCGAGGTCGTCCACGAGCTCGCGCTGCGGGCTGCGCTCGCCGTCGCGCCGTCGTCCGGCGTGCTCGGCCTGCTCGTGCTGTGCTTCTCCCCGCTCGCGACCGTCGTCGGCATCGTGGTCATGCTGCACGTCCTGCGCCGCGAGCCGCGCACCGAGCGCGACCGGCTCGAGGTCCGGGCGCTGCTCGGCTCGATCGCCTCGGTCCTCGTCCCCTACCTCGTCATCTACGAGTTCTACGGCGGCCTGTCGTCCGACTGGCAGTCGTACATCGACTCCGCCGCGCTCGACCACGCGTTCGCGGCGGGGGCGGGAATCGAGACCGCCAGCCCGGTCCCCGAGGGGTTCGGCCTCACCGTGGTGCTCGTCGTCGCGGGCGCGCTGGTCGCCCGGACGCTGCTCGAGCGCCTCGCCAAGCGCGTCGACCGCGGCGTGTCCGCGGCGGGCGGAGACGCTCGGCACAGCGCGCGCTCGGCCGCCGTCCGCATCGCCGCGGGCTACTGCGAGGTCGTGTGGATCGTCGTCGGCGCGTTCACCGTCACCGCCGTCGTCGGCCGGGTCCGCGAGTGGTGGACGACGCGCGTCGTCGTCGTGGACGTCACGACGTGGTGGGACGGCGTCGTCGCGCGCGTCGACGTGCTCAAGCCGCTGGTCGACGCCCTGGGCCCGACGACGTCCCTCCTCCTCGCAGGCGTCGTCACCGGCCTCGTCGTGCCGCTCGCCTGGCTCACCCTCGGCACGATCGTCTACGGCGTCGAGGCGATCGACGTCGTCGACCCGGCGCACGCGACGCAGGGCGGCGACGAGCCCACGGGCCGCGCGACGCGCGTCGTCGACCGGTTCAACCGCACGCTCGGCGAGAGCGGCGCGCGCAAGGCCTGGGAGCTCATGCTCGACCCCGGCCGACGGTTCGGCGGGCTCGTGGGCGCGCTCGGCATGCTCTGGCGCAGCCGGTGGAGCGCCGTGCTGCTCTTCTGCGTCGCGTTCGCTCTCCTGACGCTCGGCGAGCAGGTCGTCTACACGGCGGCGCAGGCCGTCGTCGGCCAGCCGGGGATCGTCGCGTGGCGAGCGCTCGTCGGCCCGCTCGAGATCGTCGCGACGGTCGTCGTGCAGGTGCTCACGACCGTGCTCCTCGCCGCCGCCGCGGACGCGCTCCTCGCGAGCCTCGGCCTGCCGTCAGCGCTGCGCACCCGGCGCGTGGCGCGGTCGCGGGCAGCGGTCGGCTCAGGTGTCGGCCCAGGTGTCGGCACCGAGGCCAGCACCGGTGCCGGCACGACGACCGACGGCACGTCAGCCGGCTGAGACCGTCGCGGACCGGTCGTCGCCGGGCCGTCCCTCGACGAGCAGGGCCGCGGCGACGACGTCACGGATCTCTGTGTCCGTCAGCGCGTGGTCCCGGGCCAGGCGCACGAAGCGTGCCGCGGCGTCCGTCACCGCCGTGCGCGACAACGTCGCGGCCGGCGCCGTCACGAGCGTCCCGACCCGTCGCCGGGTCGTCACGAGCCCTGCCGCCTCCAGGTCGCGGTACGTCCGGGCGACCGTCCCCGGTGCGATGCCCAGATCGTTCGCGAGAGCGCGCACCGTGGGCAGCCGCTGCCCGTCGGTCAGGTCGCCCGCCGTGACGAGCGCCGCGAGCTGGGCGCGGAGCTGCTCGTAGTGCGGCGTCGGGGAGTCCAAGTCGATGCGTACGGCGAGGCTCACGCGACCGCCCCCGCGGGCTCGCGCGCGGGCGCCGCCGTCGGCGCGGGGTCGCGGGCCGGCCAGACCAGGACCGCGATCGCCACGGCGCCCACGGCGAGGGCCACGAGGAGCAGGACGTTCCCCGCCTGGACGTGCGCCGGGCTGAGCCCGGGGCCGGTCCGGAGCCCGTCGCCGCTCCCCAGCCCCAGCCACCGCAGCGAGAGCCCGCCCAGCGCGACCAGGCCGCCGAGCGTCAGGCCCAGGACGAGCTGGGTGGCACGCGCGACGCGACGGGCGACCCGGCGGCGGAGCCACATGTCCCACTCCACGTCCACGTCCTCGACCGCCGGTCGCGACGCGACGAGGCGCAGCACCACCTCCGAGGCCACGACGGCGACGACCGTCGCGACCAGGAGCGGCACGGTCCACAGCCACCCGGGGAAGGGTGCGACGGTGTACGCCTCGTACCGGCCGATGACGCGGGAGATCGAGCGCGGGCCGTCGGACAGGAGACCGAACGCCACGCTCGCCACGACGATGCCGCCTGCCCACACCCACGCGAGGCGCCGGGTGAGGGCAGGGACGACGTCGGCCGTCGAGCGCGCGTCGAGCCGCGCCTCGCGCTGCCGGTGCGTCGGGCGCGGCCACGTGAGCTCGCCCACCGCGTGGACGGCCAGGGCGCCGACGAGCGCGACGAGCGGCAGCACCGCCGTCGTCCTCACGCCGAGCGGGACGAGCCCGAGGAAGAGGTACAGGGGCGGCAGCAGGATCCCCGCGGCGACGAGCATCCCCGCGCCGGCGCTCGTCCCGGCCGCGTGCCGCACCGCGCGCCGCCCCGCCGAGCTCGGGACGACGGCACGTCGGCCGTCCCACCACAGGAGCGCGGCGACGACGGCCGCGGCGAGCAGCGCGACGTCGACCGCGAGGGCGACCGGGAACGGCAACGGGTTCCCCAGCATCCACGACACCCAGCTCATGTCCACCTCCGCGAGAGAGTATTGATCATGAACTATGATCAAGAATCTGCGCATCGTCAAGCGGCTAACCCTCAGCGCCGGACCTCCGGCCACGCGGCATGTTATCGATCGTGCACATTTGCTCGGTGTCACTGTTCCTGCACTTGGGCCCAATGTGCGCGTACCATTACACGATGGCTGGCATTGCGCTCACCACACCTGCCCAGATCGGCGCAGCGATCCGCAGCGCCCGGAGGCGCGCAGGCCTGACCCAGCAACAGCTGGCCGAGCGCGCCGGGGTCAGCCGCCGATGGTTGATCGCACTCGAGAGCGGGCACTCGGAGCGTGCCGAGCTCGGGAAGGTCCTCGACACGCTCGACACGCTCGGGCTCGACCTCACCGTGACCGCGACGCCACGCGCGACGAGCCGTCTCGCGGACCTCCTGGAGAACCTGTGAGCAACCGACACCTGGCCGTGCTGCTCTACGGGCGGCACGTCGCCGACCTCGAGCAGACCCGGGGCGGACAACACCTGCTGGACTACCGCTCGGACCCGGGGGCGACGCCGATCTCGCTGACGATGCCCCTCGCGGGCGGACCCTTCGCCCAGAGGGTCGTCGACCCGTTCCTCGACGGGTTGCTGCCGGAGCGTCAGGCAGCCCGAGAGGCCATGTCGCGCGAGTTCGACGTGTCCGCCCGCAACCCCTTCGCGCTCCTGGCCCACATCGGGCTGGACTGCGCCGGTGCCGTGCAGTTCTGCGCCGAGGACGAGGTAGCGGACGTCCTGGCCCGCCGAGGCACCCTCGTCGCGCTCAGCGACGACGACATCGAGGAGCGGCTGTCCGAGCTGCGGACCAACCCCGGCGCCAGCTGGCTCGCCCCACGCGAGCGATGGTCCCTGGCCGGGGCACAAGCCAAGTTCGCGCTGCGGCGCGAAGGAGATGCCTGGTACGAGGCCACCGGCGCCGAGGCGACCACCCACATCGTCAAACCCGGTGTGGACGGCTTCCGCTCCCAGGCGCTCAACGAGCACATCTGTCTGCAGACCGCGCGGCGCGCGGGCCTGCCGGCGGCACTCTCGCGCTTCGAGCGGTTTCGCGGCGAGACGGCGCTGATCGTCGAGCGCTACGACCGCCGACGCGACGACGCCGGTACCCTCGGGCGACTTCACCAGGAGGACCTCTGCCAGGCCACGAGCACCTACCCAGCGGACAAGTACGAGTCCGACGGGGGGCCCCGGGCAGTGCAGATCGTCGACCTGCTGCGGACCCAGAGCACGCGCCGCTTCCGCCAGACCAACCTGGACGCGTTCGTCGATGCGCTGGCCTTCAACGTCTTGATCCAGACACCGGACGCGCACGCCAAGAACTACTCGGTCCTCCTCGCTGAGAGCGCCGTCAGGCTGGCCCCGCTGTACGACGTCGCCTCCGGTGCACCGTACGACTCCACGAACCAGACCGGCCTACGCACCTCGGCGATGACCGTGGGCGGTCGGCGGGAGTTCGTGCAGATCGGCCTCGACCGATGGAGCCGTTTCGCCCGGGAGGCGGACCTCGACCCCGACGCCGTGACCGGCAGGGTCCTCGACCTCGCCGAGCGGCTCCCCGACGCGATGACAGACGCGTTCCTCGCCGAGGCCGAGCGTGGCGAGCCCGAGGTCGCCGAGCTGCGGGCTCGGATGCTCGATCCGATCGCCCGTTCCTGCAAGGTCCTGCGAGGTCAGCGGGCCCGGCAGGACCGGGCACCCGATCACGGTGCGGGCAGCGCCCAGTAGGCGGGGAGGAGCTCCGGCTCGACGAGGCGCACCTCGGCGGGCTCGGCGTCGTCGGGCGTGAGGAAGTACTGCGTGCTGCGGCTCGAGACCGCGCCCGTGCAGACCGGGGCCTCGGGGTAGGGCATGCCCGGGAGCGACGACGCTCCCGCGGTGAACTCCCGCCCGGCCGCGTCGAGCAGCACCACCTCGCACGCCGAGTACGTCTCGTCCGCGCTCGCCGGAGCCTCGGGTGCGTCCGAGCGCAGCGACACGTCCGCCGCCCAGAGCGCGTAGCCCTCGGGCGCCTCGATGCGCTCCCCGTACCCGTCGTCGAGCCAGTCGACCTCCTCGAGCCCGGCGAGGCGCGCCCGGACGTCGCCGACCTGCACCCAGCCGTCGGCGTCCGCCGCGGGGGCGCTGCGAGGCTCCGACGCCCACCACCCCTGCACGGCGTCGGAGCGCCAGGTGAGCGTGCCGAGCGCCGCGAGCGCTCCCGCCAGCACGACCAGCCACCAGCGGTTCGCGCGCCACCATCCCACGCTCGATCCCCCGCCCGACCTCCCGCTCATCCGCCCCACCCCCCGGGGACGAGAGCGGGCGGCAGCACCTCGACGACGGCGTCCGCCGCGGGCCGCTCGAGACGGCCGAGGTCGATCTCGGCGACCGCCTGCGGGCGGTCGATGTCCGCGTCGTCGTGCTCCGTGAGCACCCGCAGCACGACGTCGCCCTCGAGCGCGCGTGCCGGCACCTCGACGACGACCGTCCCGGCCTCGGGGACGTCCGGGTCCACGAACGTGCTCATCATCGAGCTGCTCACGCGGTGCGACGCCGCGTGGTCGCGCCCCTCGGCGTCGCGCAGCTCGAGCGCCTCGATGCCGGCCTCCTTCGTGGTGCCGGACACCGCGAGGTCCACCGCGACCCAGACGCCGCCGGTCGTCAGGGTGTCGAACCCGTCCTCGAGCACCGCGCCGGTGCGCACGTCGTCGACGCGCACCCGCAGCGGGCCGGCGGTGACGACCTCGCCCACGTCGCCGCGCGACGTCGTCGCCGTGAGCGTGGGCCACCACGCGTCGACGCGCGCCACGGCCGCACCGACGCCCACGGCGAGGACGAGCAGGACGACGGTCACCACCACGTCCACCCGACGCGGACGCGCGGCCGCGGCGGGCTCGCCGGCCGTCGGGGCGGGCTCGCCGGCGGTCGCGGCGGTGGTCGCCGTGTCCACAGAGGGCTCGGTCACCACGCCTCCTCGTCCTCGGGCGGGTCCACGATCTCCGGCGGGACGTCCCCGGGCGGGGCGTCCACGAGGACCACGGCACCCGTCTCGGCCCACCGGCGACCGCCGCCGACCGTCATGTCGCGGTAGCGGAACGTCGGGAGGGTGACGGCGAGCGGCTCGTCCGGGGCGGCGGACGTCGCGCCGGCCTCCCGAACCGTCACCGGCCACAGCAGCGCGACGTCCTCGGGCAGGCCCGGCTGGAGAACGGGGTAGACCGAGGCATCGCGCACGAGCAGCGTCGGGTCCGGGTGGTCCGGCTCCGCGTCGCCCGCGAGCGCCAGGCCACCCGGCAGCTCGTCCGGGAGCGTCACGGCGGTGCGGTCCAGACGGCGTGGCTCCCGGTCGGTGTCGAGCGCTCCCACGACCACGACCAGCCAGGCGTCGGCGCCGGAGTCCTCGAGCGCGGACACCTGCACGGCGTCCGTGACGGACCACGAGCGCACCGTGAGGTCGAAGGGCCCCGTC
This sequence comes from Cellulosimicrobium sp., assembly GCA_029256625.1. GTDB lineage: Bacteria > Actinomycetota > Actinomycetes > Actinomycetales > Cellulomonadaceae > Cellulosimicrobium. The sequence continues at coordinate 7,284 of JAQSXO010000129.1, forward strand.
GGGACGGCCTCCCCCGCGGCGGCGTGGGTCGGGCCCGCGTCGGCGGCGACGTGCTGCGCGAACCCTCCGGCCGCCGCCGTCCCGGCCACGACGCCGAGCACGACGGCGACGGCGATCCGGCGCGGCCACGTGCCGACGACGGCGCGCACCAGCGGGACGCTGCGGGCAGCCCTCGGCGCGGTCGACGTCACGGCGCGCATCCTACGGGGCGGGCGACGGCCCCGTCAGGCCCCGCGGACGAGGAGGGTCGTCACCGGCCCCATGACGATCGCGTACATGAACGCGAAGAACAGCGTGTGCAGCAGGACGAACAGCAGGGCGTCCCGGAGGGCGCCGCGGGCGCGGAAGTGGCGCACGAGCTTGCGCACGAACTCCACCGGGTGGGCCAGGTCCCAGCTGTTGAAGCGCACGTACCGGCCCAGGTAGATGCCCACCGACACCAGGGCCAGGACGACGAGCACCGCGACCCACGACGCCGGCCGGTGGAACGGGTCGTCGTCGTTCGGGTACAGGACGAGGACGAACAGCGCCTGCGCGAGGAACACGTTGACCACCGTGTTCATGACGCCCGACATGGCGAGCGTGAGGACCGCGACGATGTCGTACCAGAGCGGGACGTCCTCGCCCTCCTGCCGGTGGCTGTAGTTGAGCTCGGTGACGAGGTACCCGGCGTTGGGCAGCAGCAGGAGCCAGACGAGGAACCCGGCGACCGCGACGGTGAGGATCACCCACGGCGGCGCCCCGCCCGCGATGAGCACGGCGTCCACGAGCACGACCAGACCCAGCACGAGGACCGGGGCGATCGACAGCCCGATGTTGAGCAGCATCGGCCGGTACACGCGCGTGCGGTACAGCGGCGCGCGCAGCACCACGAGGGCGAGCGAGTACACGTTGAGCAGGGCCACGCCCCCGAAGAGCCAGTCGAGCACGCCCCCACGGTACGGGGGGTTCGCCGCGCGCGGCGCGACGAGCGTCGTTAGCGT
>JAQSXO010000130.1 GCA_029256625.1 Cellulosimicrobium sp.
GATGCCTCGTACCCGCACCGCGGGCGCGAGGGACTGGTCGACAGTCATGTCCAGGTCTCCGTCTCTCTCAGGTGTGGTTCAGGGCCGGCGGACGACGACGTCGCCGTAGCCGGTGCTGGCGTGGATCTCCGCGGTGGACTCGTCCTCGACGGGCCCCTCGGTCGGTGTCAGGTGGTTGCGGACGCTCCCGTGCTCCGAGCTCGCGTCGAGGAAGGCCGCCGTCCCCTCGGGCACGCCCACCTCGATCGAGCCGTAGGAGGTGGTGAGGGTGACGCTGCCGGACTCCAGGCTGTTGACCCGGATCCCGGCGTGGGCGGACCGGGCGGTGAGCGTCCCGGTGACGAGTCCCACCGCGATGTCGGCGTGCGCGCCGTGCACCTCGAGGGTGCCCGTGACGGTGCCGACCGTCGTCGTGCCGTTGGTCGCCTTGACCGTGCCGTCGCCGGCGACCTCGTCGATGCGGACCGACCCGGCGCTGACCCTGACGTTCACGGAGCCGCTCACGCGCCGTGCCGCGACCGAGCCGGCAGAGGCCTTGACGTCGAGGCGGTCGACGTCCTCCACGCGCGCGTCTCCGGCGGAGAGCGTCATGTCCACGGTGCCGAGCGAGCCCTCGGTGTACAGCGAGCCGGTCTTGCCGCTCAGGTCGGAGCCGGTGGGCAGCTCGACCGTGATGTCGGCGGTGCCCGAGGCGAACGGGAGCACGAACTGCTTCCACGAGCCGGGGTAGGTGATGGTCACCGTGCTGCCGTCGCTGTCGACGCGGGTCTCCTCCGCGGCGCGCACGCTGCCGGACTTCGCGGGGTCCGTCGGCAGGACCGTCACGACGACGTCGTCACGGTCGCCGGCGACGACGTGCAGGTTGGCGAAGGGGACGTCCACGACGACCGGGACGGGCTGGGGTGCGGGGAAAGTGGGCATGACGGAGCTCCAACGGTGGTGTCGGTGTGGTGTCAGCGGGTGGCGGGAGGGGCGGGCGGCGGACCAGGAGCGGTCAGCGCACCCAGCCGGTGACGCGGGCGGAGCCGCGCTGCTGCGGACGGGCCTGCGCGGCCGGGCGTCCGGTGGACTGCTCGAGCGCCGCGGCGACCGCGCGCACGAGCCAGGTGTTGACGGAGACGCCGTCGCGGGCGGCGGCGGTCTCGGCCTGCGTCTTGAGGTGGTCGGGCAGGCGCAGGGTCGTGCGGGTCGTGGCGCCGGACTCGGCGTCGGCCACCGCGGCGGTGGGCTGTGCGGCGGGAAGAGCGGCGGGCGTCGGCGCGATGCCGTACGCCGGCTCGCCGGGAGCGGTGGGCGGGGCCGCGGGGGCGGGGGCCGCGACCACGAATTCCGGGGCACCGCCCCGCAGCCGCACGTCGACCGACCCGGGCGCGAGCTCCGCCGAGATCTCGCCCGCCGCGGCCGAGAGCGCGTCGAGCAGGACGAGCCGCACGGCCGCGTCGAGCGGCGCGGTCAGCCGCTCGGCGAGGCGACGCCCGTCGTCCCCGGCGGCGTCCGCGGCAGCGGCGAGGCGGTTCTGGAGGTCGTCGACATACGGGGTGAGGTCCATGACGCCATAATGGCACCACTTGTGGTGTCACCACAACCCCTGGAGACAACATTTCTGACACCACTTGACACCAGAGCGTGACATCGCCTCCGGAGGACGCGGTCAGGTGGTCAGGTCGGCGACGACGTCGTACCCGAGCTTGAGGATGAGCGCCCCGACCACGACGACGAAGACGACCCGGACGAACGCGCTCCCCTTGGCGACCGCCATGCGCGCGCCGACGTACGCGCCGACCAGGTTCGCCGCGCCCATGAGCAGGCCGAGGCCCCAGAGCACCGCGCCGTACGGGACGAAGAAGATCAGCGCACCCGCGTTCGTCGCGAAGTTCGCGATCTTCGCGAGCGCCGACGCGGGCAGGAACGCGTACCCGAGGATGCTCACGAGCGCGATGACGAAGAACGTCCCGGTGCCTGGGCCGAGGAGGCCGTCGTACGTGCCGATGACGAGGCCGATCCCGGCCGCGGCCCAGCGGTGCCCGTTGCCCTCCCAGCGCAGGTTCGTCGTGTGCCCGAGCTTCGGCTTCGCGATCGTGTAGGCCGCGACCCCGACGAGCACCACGAGGATGATCGGCTTGAACAGCTCGGCCGGGATGCGCGACGCGAGGGCCGCGCCTCCGATGGCGCCGACCAGCGCAGCGAGCGCCATCGGGCCCGCCGTGCGCAGGTCGGGACCGACCCGCCGGTAGTACGTCGCGGCGCTCACCGAGGTGCCCATGATGCTCGCGAGCTTGTTCGTCGCGAGCGCCTGGACCGGGCTGATGCCGGGAACGAGGAGAAGCGCGGGGAGCTGGACGAGGCCACCCCCGCCGACGACGGCGTCGATCCACCCCGCCGTCAGGGCGGCGAGGACGAGCAGGAGGACGGTCAGGCCGTCGATCTCGAGCCCGCCGGAGACCGGGAGGGAGAAGGCGGGCAGCACTCCCTAGTGGTACCACAGCGCCCCGGTCGCGACGGTCCTGCGTCCCGGCTGTGGGCATCCCGTGGAGCGTTCAGGAGGTTCCGCGCAGGTCGTCCCGCCGGCCGCGGCACGGGTCTACGTTTCCGGCCATGACGAGCGACGACGCACGTACCACCACCACCCCGGCCACCGGAGAGGGCTCGCCCCCGGCGTTCACCGTCTGGGTCGAGCACTACGTCTCGAACCGCGCGACCCAGCTCGCGACGGAGGCCGCGATCGACTGGGACGCCCCGTGCACGCTCCCCCCGGACGTCCGGTCCGCGTTCGTCCGGTCCTTCCAGCGCTTCGAGCTCGGCGAGGACGGCGACGGCGCCCGGCTGCTCGCCAAGGCGCGGCGTGCCGGAGACCCGGTGTACGTGGACGCCCTCGAGCGCCTCGTCGTCGAGGAGCAGCGGCACTCGGCGCTGTTCCGGCGCGGGCTCGCGCACCTCGGCGCGCCGACGCTCGACGCCCACTGGTCGGACGCGGCGTTCACCGCGCTCCGACGCCTCCTCGGCCTGCGGACCGAGATCGCGCTGTTCCTCGTGGCCGAGTCCGTCGCGATGGGCTACTTCACAGCCCTGGCGAGCGCGGCGCCCGACCCGGTGCTCCGCGGTGTCGGACGGCGGATCGCCTCCGACGAGGTCCACCACCTCCGCTTCCAGATCGACCGCCTCCGGCAGGGGTTCGCCGGCACCCCGCGACCGGTGCGCGCCGTCGTCGGCGCCGCGTGGGGCGTGGTGGCGCTGGGCGCGGCGACCGTCCTGGTCGTGGACCACGCGGCGGCGCTGCGCGCGTGCGGCCTGCGGCCTGTGCGCGCGTGGGTCGACGCCGTCCGACGGTTCCGGGCGAGCGCCCGGCTCGCCCTGGCGGACGACGGGGCGGGCATGCTCGGCCCGGCGTCGGCGGACGACGTCGTGAGGAGTGCGCCGGCCTTCCCGGCGGACGCAGACCTGCCTACGCTGCTGTCCTGAACGAGGGAGGCGGCATGAGCGAGACGACCGAGAGCCCGGGTGTCGAGCCGACCGGTGCGGTGGTGCGCGACGACGACGACGGTCGGTGGATCGTGCTGCGCCGGTTCTTCGCCGCCCCCGTCGCGGACGTCTGGGCGAGCCTCACGGAGCCGGCCGGTCTCGAACCGTGGATCGGCACGTGGGACGGGGACCCGACCACGGGCAGCGTCCGCTTCGTCATGACCGCCGAGGGCGCGACGGAGGGCGACGAGTGCAGGGTCCTGCGCTGCGACCCGCCCCACCGGCTCGTGGTCGAGACCGCCGTCGGCGAGACGTCGTGGCACCTGGAGATCGACCTGGTCGACGACGCCGGCACCACCGCGCTCGTGTTCCGGCAGGCACTCGGTCCGGACGAGGACGCGGCGTCGATCGGGCCGGGCTGGGAGTACTACCTCGACCGCCTCGTCGCCGCGCGCGCCGGGCGCGCCGGGCGTGATCCTGCCGCGGTGAGCTGGGACAGCTACTACCCGGCGCTCGCGGCGCACTACGGCCCGAGGGGCACGACGGCCTGACGGCCCCGCACCGCTCGCGGCACGCGCCTCAGGACTGGAGGGCGTCGTACTCCGCCTCGGCCGCGACGTCGTCCTCGACGTCGAGGCGCAGGTGCGCGAGCGCGAGCTGGAGCACGCGCAGCGCGCTCGCCGCACGCTCCCCCCAGAGCGAGACGTAGGAGAACTGCCACCACCACAGGCCCTCGAGCTCGCGGCCGCCGTCGTAGTGCTGGAGGCCCTTCGCGAGGCACTCGGCGACGCACGCGAGGTCGCCGGAGAGCGACGCGGCGCCGACCTCGGCACCCACGAGCGGGTCCGTGATCTCGGCGTAGTCGTCGAACCCGTCGAAGAGCTGGGCGAGCGCGGTCCGCAGCGGGTCCACGTCGGTGTCACGGCCGGCGTCGGGCTCGAAGCGCTCGACCGGGACGACGTCGCCCATCGCCCCGAGCCTCGCGCCCGCGGCGAGCGCGTCGGACAGCGCGAGCAGCAGCAGGGGCAGCACGGCCCCGGGCGCGGCCCCCGACGCGACCTGGGTCGCCGTCGTGAGGAACGCGCGCGCCTGCGCGGCCATGCCCTCGGCGATCTCCCGCAGGTCGGGGTCGTTCTCGATCTCCCCCATGCTCGTCACCTCTCGTCAGCCGCCGACCAGTCGTCGGCCCTCGAACGCCCGGCCGAGCGTCACCTCGTCCGCGTACTCCAAGTCTCCACCGACCGGCAGCCCGGACGCGAGGCGGGTCACGCGCAGGCCCATCGGGCCCAGCATGCGCGCGAGGTACGTGGCCGTGGCCTCGCCCTCCACGTTGGGGTCGGTCGCGAGGATCACCTCGGTGACCTGCCCGTCGGCGAGCCGGGCCATGAGCTCGGCGATCCGCAGGTCGCCCGGACCGACGTTCTCGATCGGGTTGATGGCGCCGCCGAGCACGTGGTACCGCCCCCGGAACTCGCGCGTGCGCTCGATCGCGACCACGTCCTTGGGCTCCTCGACGACGCAGATCACCTCGGCCGACCGGCGCGGGTCCGCGCAGATGCGGCACTGCTCGGACTCCGCGACGTTGCCGCACGTCTCGCAGAAGCGCACGCGCGCCTTCACCTCGGTGAGCGCGTCGGCGAGCCGGCGCACGTCCGCGGCGTCCGCCGCGAGCAGGTGGAACGCGATGCGCTGCGCGCTCTTGGGCCCGACGCCGGGGAGTCGGCCGAGCTCGTCGATCAGGTCCTGGACAGCGCCTTCGTACACGCCCCCAGCCTACGGGGCGCGGCCCACAGGACGGGCCCGGCCCGCCGTCGGCAGCGCTCGTGCCGAGCCGCCGCGGCGATCAGCCCTGGTCCTGGATCTCCTCGATGATCTTGCCGTCGAGCAGGCTCACGACGAGCGCGGTCCCGACGAGTCCCGTCGAGACGATGTCCGGGTCGTCCGCGGAGGGGAGGTCGTCCATCGGGTCGACCGACGGCGTGACGCGCCGGGCGGGCTCGTCGGCAGGTCGGGAGACGCGGGCCGTGGTCGCGGCGGCGATCGCCGCGCGCGCCGCGGAGACCCCGCGCAGCGGGGCTCCCGGCGCGCCCGTCGAGGCGGCGGGAGTCGCCGCACGCGCAGAGGGTTCCTGGCGCGGCGGCGTCGTGGGCGTGGCCGGGGCGGGACGCGCGGGCGAGACCGGCGCTCGTGCCGCGGGCGTCGCCGGCGCACGCTCGAGGACGGGCTCCGGCTCGGGGCCGTCGTCGAGGTCGGTCGGCGGCTCGGCGGGCGCTCCCGCGAGCCATGCCTCGTCCGCCGCGTCGACGCGCGGCTCGGGCGCAGGCGCCGAGGCTCCGGCGAGCCAGGCCTCGTCCGCGGCGTCGACCACCGGTCCGTCGTCGCCGGCGGTGGCCTCGGTCGCGACGGGTCGCTCCTGGAGCGCGACGGCGCCGCGCGGTGCGGCCGCTCCCGCCGCGAGCGCGGTCGGGGCCGTGCCCACGCCAGACGCCACGACCCTGCCCGGCGCACCGACCGACCCCAGGGGAACGGCCGCGCCGCTCTCCCCCGGACCCGGCTCGGGACGCGATCCGCCAGGACCGGGTGCCACCGGGGCCGGGGCGGAGGACCCCGGTGCCGGGGTGGCGGGGCCCTGGGCCTGGCCGCCACCGCCCGCACCGCCCTCGTCGAGGCGCGGCTCGACCCGCACCTGGAGCCCGAGCGTCTGGTAGACGGTGTCCTGGACCGCGCTCGTGTGCCGCGGGGAGGAGAAGGTCCGTGCGAGCCCCGGCGACGGGAAGGCGAGGTAGAGGACGTCGGGGCCGAGCTCTGCGACCTGCGCGTTCGCGCTCACGAGGGACCACGTCACGGGGTTCGCGCGCAGGTTCTCGAGGACCTCCGGCCAGCGCCGGCGGAGCTCCTCGGTCGTGAGCGCAGGGCTCGCACCACCGGACGGAGCGCTCGCCGCCGGCTGTGCCGGACGGTTCTCCGTCGGCACCGCGGGGGGCGCCTCGGCGCGCGCGGGAGGCGCCGCGTCCTCGCGCGTCGGCGACACCTCGCCGTCCTGCGCCGCCGGGCCCACGTGCGTGACGTCCTGCTCCGCCGGACCGGCGGGCACGGCTGTCCGCTCGACCGGGCCGCTCTCCTGGACCGGGCCGTCCTGAGGGGCCGGACCGCCCCGCGTGGCGGGATCCGTCTGCTCGGCCGGCTCGACCGCGGACGGCGGCACGGGCGCGGAGTCCTCGCGCACGGGCCCGCCGGCGCTCGACGGCGCGGCACCCCCGCCCGGCGCGGACGGGGTTCCCCCGTCCGGTGCCGACGTGGCGCCCGCGGCCGCTGCCGAGACCCGCTCGTCCTCGACGGTCCCCGTCGATGCCGCCACGGCGGGGCGTACCTCGACTGGCTCGGCGGAGGGCCGCGCGTCAGGCGGTGCGGCGACGACGGCCGACGGCTGTGCGGCGGGGGCGGGCGGCGTGGACCGGGCGGGCCGCAGCGCGGCGCGCACAGCGGCAGCGCCGGTGAGCCCGGACGCCGGTGGGGCCGCAGCGGGAGCCTGCCCCGCGCCGTCGGGCACCGGGACACCGGAGCCGGCGGACGCACCGGCCCCCGGCGCGACGGCTGCCGGTGCGAGGGCGACCGCGCCCAGCCCTCCGCGCTCGAGCCGGTCGAGGCGCGCCGCGAAGCCGGCCGCGCCGTCGTCGGCGCCGGGCAGGAGCAGGCGGGCCATGAGGAGCTCGAGGTGCAGGCGCGGCGACGTCGCGCCGGTCATCTCGGTGAGCGCGGCGTTGACGAGGTCGGCCGCGCGCGAGAGCTCGGCCACGCCGAGGTTCTGCGCCTGGGCCCGCATGCGCGCGAGCTGGTCGGCGGGCTGGTCGCGCAGCACGGCCTGCGCCTCGTCGCCGGAGACCGCGATGACGATGAGGTCGCGCAGGCGTTCGAGGACGTCCTCGACGAAACGCCGGGGCTCGTGTCCCGTCGCGATGACGTGGTCCACGACCCGGAAGATGCTCGCGCCGTCGCGCGCGGCGAGCGCGTCCACGACGTCGTCGAGCAGCGTCGCGTGCGTGAAGCCCAGGAGCGCGACGGCGCGCTCGTACTCCACGGCGCCGTCCTGCGCGCCCGCGATGAGCTGGTCCATGACCGAGAGCGAGTCGCGCACCGAGCCGCCCCCGGCGCGCGTGACGAGCGGCACGACCCCGCTGCCGATGGTGACGCGCTCGGCGGCGCACAGCTCCTCGAGGTACGGGCCGAGGACGTCCGGCGGCACGAGGCGGAAGGGGTAGTGGTGCGTGCGCGAGCGGATGGTGCCGATGACCTTGTCCGGCTCCGTCGTCGCGAAGACGAACTTCACGTGCTCCGGCGGCTCCTCGACGAGCTTGAGCAGGGCGTTGAACCCCTGCGGCGTCACCATGTGCGCCTCGTCGAGGATGAAGATCTTGTACCGGTCGCGGGCCGGGGCGAACGCGGCGCGCTCGCGCAGCTCGCGCGCGTCGTCGACGCCGTTGTGCGACGCCGCGTCGATCTCGACGACGTCGAGGCTGCCCGGGCCCCCGCGCGCGAGCTCGACGCACGACGGGCACTGCCCGCACGGGGTGTCCAGCGGCGTCTCCGGGGTGTTCTGCGCGCAGTTGAGCGTGCGCGCGAGGATGCGCGCGCTCGTCGTCTTGCCGCACCCGCGCGGGCCGGAGAACAGGTAGGCGTGGTTCACCCGACCACTGCGCAGCGCCTGCATGAGCGGCGCGGTCACGTGGTCCTGACCGATCACCTCGGCGAAGGTCTCGGGCCGGTAGCGGCGGTACAGGGCGGTGCTCACC
>JAQSXO010000131.1 GCA_029256625.1 Cellulosimicrobium sp.
CGGGGTTGCAGCAGAGCCGACCCGCACGCGTCAGGCGGTGCCCCACGTTCTCGAGGCGCACCACGAGCCTGACCCGATCCAGGGAGGCTCGCAGCCCCATGCGCGTCCTCGGTGTCAACGCCCTGTTCCACGACCCGTCCGCCGCCCTCGTCGTCGACGGGCGCGTCGTCGCCGCCGCGGAGGAGGAGCGCTTCTCGCGGCGCAAGCACGGCAAGCGCCCGCTGCCCTTCGCGGCGTGGGAGCTGCCCGAGAAGGCGATGGCCTGGTGCCTCGAGGAGGGCGGGCTGCGCCCCCAGGACCTCGACGCCGTCGCGTACTCGTTCGACCCGGCGCTCGCCAAGCCCGCCGAGGAGATGGGACTGCCGGACCCGTGGGACTGGCTGCGCGTGCAGTACGCGGAGCGCGCGCCCCAGTTCCTCGCCACCGCGCTGCCCGGCCTGTCCCCGTCGACCGTCCGGTTCGTGCCGCACGAGGTCGCGCACGCCGCGTCGGCCGCGCTCGCCTCGCCGTTCCCCGTGGCGAGCGTCCTGTCGCTCGACGGCCGCGGCGAGCGCTCGTCGCACCTCGCGGGCCGCTACGACCACGGCCGCCTGGAGGTGCTCGCGAGCCAGGAGCTCCCCCACTCCCTCGGGCTGGTCTACGAGTCGCTCACCGAGCACCTGGGGTTCCTCCGGTCGAGCGACGAGTACAAGGTCATGGCGCTCGCCTCCTACGGCGAGCCCCGGTTCCTCGACGACCTGCGCGAGGTCCTCTACGCGACCGGCGACGGCGGGTTCGTCGCCGAGGTGCCCGACTGGGAGCGCTGGGCTCCCCCGCGCACCGACGACGGCACGTGGGGCACCGAGCACGGCGGCCGCGCCGAGCACGCCGACCTGGCGGCCTCGGTGCAGGCGCGGCTCGAGGAGGTGCTCGTCGACCTCGCCACGTGGCTCCACGGGCAGACGGGCGACCGCGTGCTGACCATGGCGGGCGGGACGGCGCTGAACTGCGTCGCGAACTCGCGCGTCTGGCGCGAGTCGCCGTTCGAGGAGGTCTGGGTCCAGCCCGCCGCGGGCGACGCGGGGACGGCCCTCGGGGCGGCTCTCCAGCTCGCGGCCGAGGCCGGCGACACCGTGGAGCCGATGGGCTCGGCGGCGCTCGGGCGCGCGTGGGGCGACGACGCGATCGCGCGCTGGCTGCGCACCGCGAAGGTGCCCTTCACGACGCCGGACGACCTGCCGGCCGAGGTCGGGCGGATCCTCGCGGAGAACGGGATCGTCGCGTGGTTCGACGGCCGCGCGGAGCTCGGGCCGCGCGCTCTCGGGCACCGCTCGCTGCTCGCGCACCCCGGCCCGGTGGAGAACCTCGAACGGCTCAACGACGTCAAGGGGCGCGAGCAGTTCCGCCCGGTCGCGCCCATGGTGCTGCTGGAGGACGCGCCGGAGATCTTCTCCGGCGGCCCGGTCCCCAGCCCCTACATGCTCTTCGTCCACGACGTCGCGCCCGCGTGGCGCGAGCGCATCGCGGCCGTCGTGCACGTGGACGGCACCGCGCGCATCCAGACCGTCGACGACTCGACCCCGCGCCTCCAGGCGACGATCCGCGCGTTCAAGGAGCTCACCGGCCTGCCCGTCGTGGTCAACACGAGCCTCAACACCGCGGGCCGCCCCATGGTCGACGACCCCCGCGACGCGCTCGAGCTCTTCGGCTCCGCGCCCGTCGACGCGCTCGTGCTGGGCCCCCACCTCGTGCGCCGGCCGGACGTGTTCGCCGCGCCCGCGGAGGTGACGGCATGAGCACGCCCGTCGCCCGCCCCGCACGTCCGGTGGCGTACGCCGTCGTCGTGCCCTCGATCGGTCGCCCGTCGCTCGACCGCCTCCTGGAGACGCTCGTCGCCCGGCGCGCCGAGGCCGGCGCCGCCGGGCCTGCCGAGGTCGTCGTGGCCGACGACCGCCGGCTGCCACGCGCCGGGGCAGGGGACGAGGTCCCGGCGCCGCTCGACCTCGGCGCGGCGGGGCGCGCCCTCGGCGCGCGGGTCGTGCGCACGGGCGGTCGCGGACCGGCCGCGGCCCGCAACGCGGGGTGGCGCTCGACCGCCGCGCCGTGGGTCGTGTTCCTCGACGACGACGTCGAGCTCCCGGCGGGCTGGGGCGAGCTCCTGGAGCGCGACCTCGCGACCGCGGCGCCGCGGACCGGCGGCGTGCAGGGCCGGCTTCACGTCCCGCTGCCCGCCGACCGGCGGCCGACGGACTGGGAGCGCGGGACCGCGGGCCTGGAGCGCGCGGCGTGGGCGACCGCCGACATGGCGTACCGCCGCGTCGCGCTCGAGGAGGTCGGCGGGTTCGACGAGCGCTTCCCCCGCGCCTACCGCGAGGACGCCGACCTGGCGCTGCGCGTGCGCGACGCCGGCTGGGAGCTCGTGCGCGGCGGCGCGCGCACGACGACGCACCCCGTGCGGCCCGCCGACGACGCGGTGAGCCTGCGCGTCCAGGCCGGCACGCGCGACGACGCCACCTTCCGCGCGCTGCACGGGCCGCGGTGGCGCGAGCGCGCCGAGACGGGCCGCGGCCGCCTCGCGTGGCACGTCGCGACCGTCGCGGCCGCGGGCGTCGGCGTCGGCGGGCTGCTCGCGCGGCGCCCGCGCGTCGCAGCGCTCGGCGCCCTCGCCTGGGCCGGTCTCACGGCGCAGTTCCTCGGTCGCCGGCTCGTGCCCGGGCCCCGGCCGGGCGACGACGCGTTCGGTCCCGAGCTGCGCCGCATGGCCTGGACGAGCGCCGCCATCCCGTTCGCCGCCGTGGGGCACCGCGTCGCGGGCACGCTCGCCGCCCGCCGCGGGCTCGACCCCTGGCCCCCGCCGCTCGCGGCCGTGCTGCTCGACCGCGACGGCACGCTCGTGCACGACGTCCCGTACAACGGCGACCCCGCGGCGGTGCGCCCCGTCGACGGCGCGCGCGCCGTGCTGGACGACCTGCGGGCCCGCGGGGTCCGGCTCGGCGTGGTGTCCAACCAGTCCGGGGTCGGGCGCGGGCTCCTCACGCGCGCGCAGGTCGACGCGGTGAACGCGCGCGTCGAGGAGCTGCTCGGCCCGTTCGACACGTGGCAGGTGTGCCCGCACGCGCCCCAGGACGCGTGCGCGTGCCGCAAGCCCGGGCCGGGCCTGGTGCTCGCCGCGGCGGACGCGCTCGGCGTCGAGCCGTGGCGGTGCGCGGTCGTCGGCGACATCGGCGCCGACGTCGGCGCGGCGCTCGCCGCGGGCGCGACGCCGGTCCTCGTGCCGACGCCCGTGACGCGACCCGAGGAGGTCGCCGCCGCGCCCCGCGTCGCGACCGACCTCGCCGACGCCGTCCGCGCGCTCGACGACCGCCTTCCCGGCGGCGCCACCGACGCCGACGCCGACCCGGAGGGCGCGTCCCGCACCGAGGAGCGGGCGGCATGAGCGCCGACGTGCTCGCCGTGCGCCTCGACAGCGACGGCGACGTGCTGCTCACGGGCCCCGCGGTCCGGGCGATGGCGCACGCGGTCGCGGCGCGCGGCGGCCAGGTCGACGTGCTGGCAGCGCCCGCGGGGCACGCCGCGGCACGGCTGCTCCCGGGCGTGCGCGACGTGCTCGTGTTCGACGCGCCGTGGTCCGGCTACCGGCCCCCGCCCGTGGACCGCACGAGCGTGCTCGACCTCGTCACGACGCTCGCCGCGCGGCGGTACGCCGCCGCGGTCGTCTTCACCTCGTTCCACCAGAGCCCGCTGCCCGCGGCGATGCTGCTCAAGGTCGCCGGCGTCGAGCACGTCGCCGCGGTGAGCGAGGACTACCCCGGTTCGCTCCTCGACGTGCGCCACGCCCGCCCGGCCGGGCTGCACGAGGTGGAGGCGGCGCTCGACCTCGTGCGGGCCGCGGGGTTCGGCGGGCCACCCGACGGGGACGGGCTGCGCGTGCGCCGTCCGCTCCCGGACGTCGCGGACCTCGTCCCCGCCGGGCCGTACGTCGTCGTGCACCCGGGCGCGTCGGTGCCCGCCCGCGCACCGGCGCCCGACCACGCGCGGGACCTCGTCGCGGCGCTCGTGGAGTCCGGCCGGCAGGTCGTCGTCACGGGCGGCCCGGGCGAGACCGCGCTGGGCGCCCACGTCGCGGCCGGTCGCGCCCGGGACCTCTCGGGTCGCACCGACCTCGCGGGCCTGGCCGCCGTGCTCGCGGGCGCGCGGTGCGTCGTCGTCGGCAACACCGGCCCCGCGCACCTCGCGGCCGCGGTGGGCACGCCCGTCGTGTCCCTCTTCGCGCCCGTGGTCCCGGCCGAGCGATGGGCTCCCTGGGGGGTTCCGGTGGCCGTGCTCGGCGACCAGCACGCCGGGTGCCGCGACACACGCTCCCGGGTCTGCCCGGTCGCCGGGCACCCGTGCCTCGGCGGGATCGAGCCCGACGACGTCGTCGCCGCCGTCGCGCGGCTCGAGGTACCCCACGTCGTCGGGACGCCCGAGCCCCGCCCGGCCCGCACCACGACGCCGTCGGCGGCGGGGGTGGCGCGATGAGGGTCCTCGTCTGGCACGTGCACGGGTCGTGGGCGACGGCGTTCGTCGCGGGCGGCCACGAGTACCTCGTCCCCGTCGTCCCCGACCGCGGGCCCGACGGCCGTGGCCGCGCCCGGACGTGGGACTGGCCGCCGGGCGCGCGCGAGGTCGCGCCCGCCGAGCTCGCCGACCTCGCGGCGGACGGGGCGATCGACGTCGTGGTGCTCCAGCGCCCCGAGGAGGTCGAGCTGCTGCGCCGCTGGACCGGGCTCGTGCCCGGCCGCGACGTCCCGGCCGTCTACGTCGAGCACAACGCCCCCACCGGCCACGCGGCCGCGACGCGACACCCGCTCGCCGACCTCGACGTCGTCGAGGAGGGCCTCGTCCCGATCGTGCACGTGACGGCCTTCAACGCCCTCATGTGGGACACGGGCGACGCGCGCACGCTCGTCGTCGACCACGGCATCCCCGACCCCGGCTCCCTCTACACCGGCGAGCGGGCGAGCGTCGGCGCCGTCGTCAACGAGCCGGTGCGCCGCTGGCGCGTCGCCGGGACGGACGTGCTCGTGGGCCTCGGCCGCCACGTCCCGCTCGACGTCTACGGCATGGGCGTCGGCAAGCTCGCCGAGCACCTCTCCGCACCGCCCGGCGCCGCACCGCACGACCTGCCGCACGGCCTGCACGACGACGTCCCGCAGGCCGCGATGCACGCGCGGCTCGCGACGTCGCGCGCCTACCTGCACCCCTACCGCTGGACGAGCCTCGGGCTCTCGCTCCTGGAGGCGATGGCGCTCGGCCTGCCCGTCCTCGCGCTGCCCACGACGGAGGCGCCCGCCGCGGTGCCCCCGGCCGCCGGGCTCCTCAGCGCCCGTCCCGACGAGCTCGCCGCGACGGCGCGGCGCTGGCTCGCCGACCCCGACGACGCACGCGAGCACGGCCGGGCGGCGCGCGCCCACGTGCTCGAGCACTACTCCCACGCCGCGTTCCTGCGGCGCTGGGACACGGTCCTGACGGAGGTGACCTCATGAAGATCGCGATGATCTCCGAGCACGCCAGCCCCCTCGCCGCGCTCGGCGGCGTCGACGCGGGCGGGCAGAACGTCCACGTCGCGTCGCTCGCCACCCGGCTCGGGGCCCAGGGCCACCGCGTCGAGGTGTTCACGCGCCGCGACGACGCGTCCCTCCCCGAGCGCGTGCCCCTCGCGCGCGGCGTGGACGTCGTCCACGTGGACGCCGGCCCGCCGGTGGCCGTCCCCAAGGACGACCTGCTCCCGCACATGGACGCGTTCGGCGCGGACCTGCTGCGGCGCTGGATCGAGCCCGGACCGCGGCCCGACGTCGTGCACGCGCACTTCTGGATGTCCGGGATCGCGGGCCTGCTGTCCGCGCCCGCGCTCGGCGTCCCGCTCGTGCAGACGTTCCACGCCCTCGGGTCCGTCAAGCGCCGCCACCAGGGCGCGCACGACACGAGCCCGGCCGAACGCGTCGCCCGCGAGCGCCTGCTGTGCCGCGCGGTCGACCGGATCGTCGCGACGTGCGCCGACGAGGTCGCCGAGCTCGTGGCCCTCGGCGCGGACCCCGACCGCATCGACGTGGTCCCGTGCGGGGTCGACCTCGGCCGGTTCCTGCCCGACGCCGACCGCACGGGCCACCTGCACCGCGAGGCCGGGCACCTGCGCCTGCTCTCGGTCGGCCGCCTCGTCGAGCGCAAGGGCGTGGACACGGTGATCGAGGCGCTCGCGGAGCTGCCGGGCGCCGAGCTGGTCGTGGCGGGCGGCCCGGCCGCGGACGACCTGGACGCCGACCCCGAGGTGCTCCGGCTGCGGGCCGTCGCCGACGCGTGCGGCGTGACGGACCGGGTGCGGTTCGTGGGCAGCGTGACCCAGGACGACGTGCGCGAGCTCATGCACGCGGCCGACGCCGTGGTGTGCGACCCCTGGTACGAGCCGTTCGGGATCGTCCCGCTCGAGGCGGCCGCGTGCGGGCGCCCGGTCGTCGGCGCGGCCGTGGGCGGGCTGCTCGACTCGGTCGTCGACGGTCGCACCGGTCTCCTCGTCCCGCCCCGGGACCCCGGGGCGCTCGCGGCCGCGCTGCGGCGGCTCGCCGACGACCCGGCGTTCGCGGAGCGCCTGGGCTCGGCCGCGCGCGTCCGGGCCGAGCACCTGTACGGGTGGTCGACGGTCGCGGCCAGGACCGCCGAGTCGTACGAGCGCGTCGTGGCCGCGCGTCGCGTCGCGCCCGAGCGCGCGCGCCCGGTCGTCGGCGCCCGCGCCGCGCTGCGGGCGGTGAGCGCACCGTGACCGCGCACGGGCACGGGCCCACCGACGGCCTGCACGACGCGGCCCGGCGCTGGCTGCGCGACCACGCCGCGGACCTGCACGACGGCCTCGATCTGCTCACCGCCGAGGCGGGCCGGATCGACGCGTGGGGCGCACGGCTCGCCGACACCGTGCTCGCGGGCGGGCGGCTGCTCGTCGCGGGCAACGGCGGCAGCGCCGCCGAGGCGCAGCACCTCACGGCCGAGCTCGTGGGGCGCTTCGACGGCGAGCGCACGCCGCTGTCGGCGATCAGCCTGCACGCCGAGACGTCGAGCCTCACCGCGATCGTCAACGACTACGGCGTCGGCGAGATGTACGCGCGGCAGGTCGCCGCGCACGGGCGCCCGGGCGACGTCCTCGTGCTGCTGTCCACGTCGGGCGAGAGCGAGAACGTCGTCGCCGCGGCCCGCCGCGCGCGCGAGCTGGGCCTCACGACGTGGGCGCTCACCGGGCCGCGGGACTGCTCGCTGGCCGAGGCGTGCGACGACGTGCTCGCCCTGCGCGGGGCGTCGACCTCGTCGGTCCAGGAGCTCCACCTCGTCGTCGTGCACGCGCTGTGCGCGGCGCTCGACGCGCACGTGCGCCACCGGGAGGCGGTCGCCCGGGAGGAGTCGCCCGGCGTGACGGCGGACGGTCCGCCCGTCGAGGTGTCGACGGACGGGTGGGCCGAGCACGAGCCCGCCACGGTGCGGGCGTCGACGCCCGCGGCGGTGCCCACGACGTCCGAGGGCCCGCGCGTCGTCGTGGTCGGTGACGTGCTGCTCGACCGGGACGTCGACGGGCAGGTGACGCGCTTCTCCCCCGACGGACCGGTACCGGTGGTCGACACGCTCGGCGTCCGGCGCAGCCCCGGCGGCGCGGGGCTCACGGCCCTGCTCGCGGCCGACGCCGCGCGCGTGCGCCTCGTCGCGCCGTTCGGTGACGACGAGGCGGGCGGCGAGCTGCGCGCGCTGCTGCGCCCGCACCTCGACGTCGTCGCGCTGCCCCAGGTGGGCACGACCCGGCGCAAGACCCGCGTGCGCTCCGGCGGGCAGACCGTCGTGCGCGTCGACGACGGCGGCCCGGCCCGCCCCGACGACGTGCCCGAGCGCGGCGTCCGGGCGGCGCTCGCGGGCGCCGACGTCGTCCTCGTCTCGGACTACGGGGCCGGGACGACGCACGCCGGCCCCGTGCGCGACGCGCTCGAGCACGCGGCTCGCGACCGGACGGTGGTGTGGGACCCCCACCCGCGCGGCGGGCCGCCCGTGCCCGGGACCGCGCTCGTCACGCCCAACCTCGCCGAGGCCCTCGACGCCGCGGAGGCCCTCGGGCTCGACGCGCGCGCCGACGACCCGGGCGGCCTCGCCCGGTCGCTCGCCGCTGCGTGGGGCGTGCGGGCGGTGTGCGTCACCGCGGGCGAGCAGGGAGCGTTCGTCGCGCGCGCCGACGGGGAGCCCGCGTACGTGCCCGCGA
>JAQSXO010000132.1 GCA_029256625.1 Cellulosimicrobium sp.
GTCGGGGTCCCGGCGAAGATCCGCATGCCCGCCGCCGCGCCCGCGGCGCGGGACGCCGTCGAGGACCCGTCGCTCCTCATCGAGTACGTCATCTGAGCGCACGGACGCGGGGCCGCCGTCGGGCACGACGGCGGCCCCGCTGTCGCACGTGTTTGTTCTAGTTTCCCTAGAACAACTAGACTGGGCTCGTGATGTTCCGTATCGACCCGCAGGCGGACGAGCCGCTGTTCGCGCAGCTCGTCTCCCAGGTGCGCCTCGGCGTCGTCCAGGGGAGGCTCGCGCCCGGCGAGCGGCTCCCCGCGGCCCGTGAGCTCGCCGAGGCGCTCGACGTCAACGTGCACACCGTGCTGCGCGCCTACCAGGAGCTGCGCGACGAGGGCCTCGTCGACCTCCGCCGCGGGCGCGGCGCCGTCGTCATGGCACCCGCCGCCGTCGACCTCACGTCGCTGCGCGCCGCCGTCGACCGTGTCGCGGCCGAGGCCCGCGCCCTCGCCCTGCCGCCCGAGACCGTCCTGACCCTCGTGAAGGAGGCCCTCCGATGACCCCAGCCACCCCGCGCCGCTCACCCGCACGACCGACCGGGGCCGGTCGCACGCGCCCGGACGACCACCGCACGCTCGCGCTCCTCGTCGGCGCCGCGGGGGCGGTCGTCACGGTGGTCGCGGCGCTCGTCGCGCTGAGCTGGTCGGCGGAGCTCCCCGACCCCGTGGCGATCCACTGGGGCACGGGCGGCGCGGACGGCTTCGCGTCGCTCGGTGCGGCGGTCGCGGGGAGCACGGCCCTGGGCCTGGTCACCTCCGCGGGGTTCGCCGCGATGATGGCGTTCCTCGGGCGGTCGGCCGCGAACCGGCGGGTCGCCGCGGGGGTCGCCGTCGGGATCCCGGTCATGCTCGCGGTCCTCACCCTCGGGTCGCTCTGGATCCAGCGCGGCCTCGCCGACGCCCACGACGTCGGCGGCGTGAGCGTCGTCACGGCCGTCGCGCTGGGCACCGGCCTCCTCGTGGGCGTCGTAGTCGGGGTGCTGGTCCCGGGCGACCGCCCGGACCCGACCGACGCCGAGGTCGCCGACGACGCGCCCCGGGTCGCCCTGCGCCCGGGCGAGCGCGCCGCGTGGGTCGGGCGCGCGAGCGGGGGGCCGACGGTGCTCGTCGCGATGGGCGCGATCGTCCTCACCACGGTCCTCGCGCTCGTGCTGCGCGAGTGGGCGCTCCTCCTCGTGCCCGTGGTCCTGGGGCTGCTGCTCGCCGCGATGATGTCGTGGGTCGTGCGCGTCGACGAGGGCGGGCTGTCGGTCCGGTCGACCCTCGGGTTCCCCCGCACGCGTGTCCCGGCCGACGAGGTCGTGCGAGCCGACGTCGCCGACGTCTCGCCGATGCGCGACTTCGGCGGCTGGGGCTGGCGCGCCGGTCGGGACGGCGCCGTGGGCATCGTCGTGCGCGCCGGCGAGTCGCTGCGCGTCGAGCGGACGGGCGGCCGCGCGCTCGTGGTCACGGTCGACGACGCCGGGACCGCGGCGGCGCTCCTCAACACCCTCGCCGACCGAGCACGCCGGATCGGCTAGTCTGGAGCCGGGCGGTACCCGAGACTCCGCGTACCGGATACCCCCTGCCCGGCGCGCGACCGGGTACCGCCCGCACCCCGACCCCGCGCACGACGCCCCGGCACGACACCGGGCGCCCGGTGCGCGGGCGCACCCGTACGACGACCCTCGACGAGGAGGAGCCCGCATGCGTCTCGGCATCCACACCGGCTACTGGTCGGCCGGTCCCCCGGACGGCATCCAGGACGCGATCGTCGCGGCCGACCGCCTGGGCGTCGACTCCGTGTGGACCGCGGAGGCGTACGGGTCCGACGCCTTCACGCCGCTCGCGTGGTGGGGCTCCCGCACGAGCCGTATCCGCCTCGGGACCGCCGTGGCACAGCTCTCCGCCCGTACTCCGACCGCGACGGCGATGGCCGCGCTGACGATGGACCACCTCTCGGGCGGCCGCTTCGTCCTGGGTCTCGGCGTCTCGGGGCCGCAGGTCGTCGAGGGCTGGTACGGCCAGCCGTACGCGAAGCCGCTCGCCCGCACGCGCGAGTACGTCCAGGTCGTGCGCGACGTCCTGCGCCGCGAGGCACCCGTCACGTCGGCCGGGCCGCACTACCCGCTCCCCCTGCCCGAGGGCACGGGCCTGGGCAAGCCGCTGCGCTCGACGGTGCACCCCCTGCGCGCGGACCTGCCGATCCACCTCGCCGCGGAGGGGCCCAAGAACATCGCCCTCGCGGCCGAGATCGCGGACGGGTGGCTCCCGCTCTTCTACTCGCCCCGCATGGACGCGACGTTCCGCGAGCTCCTCGCCGACGGCTTCGCGCGTCGTGCCCCGGAGCGCTCGCCCGAGTCCGCGTTCGAGGTGAGCGCGACGGTGCCCGTCGTCGTGCGCGAGCACGTCGAGCAGGCCGCGGACCAGGTGCGCCCGTTCCTCGCGCTGTACGTGGGCGGCATGGGCGCCAAGGGCGCGAACTTCCACCGCGACGCGCTCGACCGTCTCGGGTACGCCGAGGCGTGCGACGAGATCCAGGCGCACTACCTCGCCGGGCGCAAGGACCTCGCGGCCGCCGCCGTCCCGACGGCGATGGTCGAGGACGTCGCGCTCGTCGGGCCGCCGGAGAAGATCGAGCGCGACCTCGCCGCGTGGCGCGACACCGCCGTGACGACGCTCCTCGTCCAGGGCGACGCGACGGCCGTGCAGACGCTCGCCCCGCTCCTCGCCCCCCGACCCCCTCGCTGAGCGCGGGGCACCTGCCGACCCGCGACCGCTCGGACGACGGATCCCCCGCGCTCAACGGTCGGGGGTGTCGTCCTCGGGGAACCAGACCGCGCGGCGCAGGTCGACGCGGCGGCCGTCACGCGACAGCGGGCACCCCTCGGCGCGCAGCTCGGTGAGCGCCGCGTCGAGGTGGTGCGCGGGCGGCGAGCCCGCCGCGTTGACGACGCGCCACCACGGGACCGGCGCACCGTCGTCGTCGACGCCGGAGGACCCCGCGAGCACCTGGCCGACCTGGCGCGGGCCACCGCGGTGCAGCGTCTCGGCGACGATCTCCGCGACGAGCCCGTAGGTCATGGCGCGCGCCGGCGGGATGCGCCGGACGAGCGCGAGCACGGCGCCCGCGTACTCGGCGGCGAGCGCCGTGCGGTCCGTGCCGGCGTCGCCGACCGGGGTGCGGTCCGCGGTCGAGCCTCCCGTGCGTCGTGCCATGAGGTCCGACCCTAGTCGCCGCATTTGTCCTGGCGCGACGCGTGGCGAGCCGGGAGGATCGGGGCCATGAGCGACCACCGCCCCGCGCGCCTCCCCGACGGCTACGAGCTCGTCCCTCTCTCGGCGTCCGACCTCCGCGACGTGCTGGAGCTGGACACCACGACGTTCCCGTCCCCGGTCGAGGTCGACGAGCTCGTCGACCGCCCCTTACCGCTCACGTGGGAGCGCACGCTCGGCGTGACGGTCGAGCACGAGGACGACGACACGCCGCCCGTCGACGGCGCGCGCCCCGTGCGTCGCGAGCTCGTCGGGATGCACGCCTCGTACCCGTTCGCGCGGTTCCCCGTCCCCGGGGCCACCGCCCCGGTCGCCGGCCTCACGTGGGTGGGCGTCCACCCCGGGCACCGCCGCCGCGGGATCCTCTCCGCCATGATCGACACGCACCTCGCGCGGTGCCGCGAGCGCGGCGAGCCCGTGTCGGCGCTCTTCGCCGCGGAGGCGGCCATCTACGGGCGCTTCGGCTACGGCAAGGCCGCGGACGACCTGCGGCTCACCGTGCCGCGCGGCGCCGCGCTGCGCGACGTCCCCGGCGCCGAGCGCCACACCGTGCGCATCGAGCGGGCCGAGCGCGAGCGCCACGGCGAGCTGGTCGCCGCGCTCCACGAGCGCGCGGGCGTCGACGCGACCGGTCATGGTGCCGGGATCAACCGGCCCGGGTGGGCGACACGCGAGACGCCCGAGCTCCAGGCGACGTTCTGGGACGACGCGAAGGTGTGGCGCAAGGACCGCGAGCCGACGCGCATCGCGATCGTCGAGCTCGACGGCGAGCCGCGCGGGTACGCACGGTTCCACCGCAAGCTGTCCTGGGAGGTCACCGGGCCGCGCGGACCCGTGAGCACGGGCGAGGTCGTCGCGCTGGACGCCGCGGCGGCACGCGCGCTGTGGGGCGTCCTCACCGACCTCGACCTCACGCACGAGGTGACGCCCTTCATGCTGCCGGTGGACGACGTCGTCACGAGCCTCCTCGTGGACCCGCGCTCCGCGTCGCCGCGCCTCGCGGACAACCTCTGGGTGCGCGTCGTGGACGTGCCGGCCGCGCTCGCCGCGCGGCGCTACGCGGCGGACGTGGACGTCGTCCTGCACGTGACGGACGAGCGCCTGCCGCACAACGCGGGCCGCTGGCGGCTGCGTGCCGGGGCCTTCGGGGACGCGACGGCCGAGCGCACCGAGGACGCGGCCGACCTCTCGCTGGACGTGCGCGAGCTCGGCGCCGTCTACCTCGGCGGGACCTCGCTCGCGGCCCTCGGCGCCCCGGGTCTCGTCACCGAGCACTCCCCCGGCGCGCTCGCCCGCACGGGCGCGGCGTTCGGCTGGCCCGTCGCCCCGGTGTGCAGCTGGGTCTTCTGAGGCTCACGCCTGGCAGACGCCGCACCAGTAGAGGTTGCGGCCGGCGAGCTCCTTGAGCAGCACGGGCGTGCCGCACACGCGGCACGGCAGCCCGTCGCGGTGGTAGACGTAGAACGCCTCGTCCGCCGGGACCGCGTCGGGCGCGTCGTCGGTGTTCTGCCGCACGCGGCGGCGCCCGGGCGGCGCCGCGACGGCGTCGGCCGTGGGGTCCGCGCCGTCCCGGTCCTCGGGCCGGGTCGTGACGATGGCCCCCGTCCGGGTGCCGTCGCGCATGAGCACGACGAGGTCGTCCCACAGGGCGCGCAGGTCTTCGGCGGGCACGTCACGACCGGGGCGCATCGGGTCGAGCCGCGCGCGGAACAGGGACTCCGCGCGGTAGATGTTGCCGACGCCGGCGACGACGTCCTGGTTCATGAGGAGCAGCCCGACCCCGCTGCGCGAGCGCCGCACGGCAGCGACGAACTCCTCGCGCGGGTCGCCCTCGCCGGGAGCGGCGTCGCGGATCGGGTCGGGCCCGAGCCGGTCCTCGACCGCCCGCTTCTCCTCCCCCGTGACCACCTCGCACGCGGTCGGCCCGGTGAGGTCGGCGACGGCGTGCGCCCCCACGAGCCGCACGCGCACCGCGCCGCGGGGCGGCGGGGGCGACCACGCGTCGTCGGGACCGGGCTCGATCGCACCCGGCCCTGCCGGGACCGTCTCGCGCTCCCCGATGCGGCGCCGCGGGGCACCGATCGCGTGCACGACGGCGGTGCTGCCGTCGCCCGCGAACGTCCAGGCGCCGTAGAGGCCGAGGTGGACGCGGAGCCAGCGCACGTCGTCGGGCCGCCCGGCGGTTCCCGGACCGGCGAGCGCCGGGTCGGCGAACCCGAGGAAGAGCTGCTTGCCCCACGCCTCGCTCGCGACGAGCACGTGCCCGTCGAGCACGGCCGCGCCCGCGGCGAACCGGCCCTGCGGGCTGCTCACCGCGAGCCTCTCGCCCGTGAAGAGCTCGCCGAACGCGCGCGCGAGCCGGTGGACGGTGTGCCCCTCGGGCACGTCAGGCGGAGGTGCCGCGCGCCGCCTCGTACGCCGCGAGCTGGTCGATCCGGCGCTGGTGACGCGGGTCGCCGCTGAACGGCTCCGCGAGGAAGGCGTCGACGAGCTCGACGGCCTCGTCGACCGAGTGCTGGCGCGCGCCCACCGCGACGACGTTCGCGTCGTTGTGCTGGCGGCCGAGGCGCGCGGTCTCGAGGTTCCACGCGAGCGCGGCGCGCACGCCGGCGACCTTGTTGGCCGCGATCTGCTCCCCGTTGCCCGATCCACCGATCACGACGCCGAGCGAGCCCGGCTCGGCGGCGACCGCCTCACCCGCCGCGAAGCAGAACGACGGGTAGTCGTCCTGCGCGTCGTACGTGTGGGCCCCGTGGTCGACGACGTCGTGCCCCGCCGCCCGGAGGTGCTCGACGAGGTGGGTCTTGAGCTCGTAGCCGGCGTGGTCCGCGGCGAGGTGAACGCGCATGCGCCCATCATGCCCCAGCGGGGCACCAGGACGTCGGGGGGAGGCCGTAGCCTGAGACGCATGACACAGACCTCCCCGACGTCCACGACCGGCACGGCCGACGCGGTGCGCTCCGGCATCGATCTCGACGCCCTGGACCCCGCGGTCCGGCCGCAGGACGACCTCTACCGTCACGTCAACGGGCGCTGGCTCGCGTCGCACGAGATCCCGGCCGACCGCGCGATGGACGGTGCGTTCCGCGCGCTGCACGACCAGGCCGAGGTCCACGTGCGCGAGATCATCACGGACCTCGGCGAGCAGGTGGCGTCGGGGGCCGAGGGCGTCGGCGCGGACGCCGCGAAGGTCGGCGCGCTCTATGCGAGCTTCATGGACACGGACCGGATCGAGGCGCTCGGCACGACCCCGCTCCAGACCGACCTCGCGCTGGTCGCGGCCGCGACGACGCAGGCCGAGCTCACCGGCACGCTCGGCGCGCTCCAGCGCACCGGTGGCGCGGGCGCCGTCGGCTTCTGGGTGGACAACGACGCGAAGGACCCCGAGCGGTACGTCGCCTACCTCTACCAGTCCGGTCTGGGCCTGCCCGACGAGGCGTACTACCGCGAGGACCAGTACGCGCCGGTGCGGGAGAAGTACGTGCCGCACGTCGCGCGCATGCTCGCCCTCGCCGGCGTCACGTCCGAGACGTGGGGCGCGACGCCCGAGGACGCTGCCGCCCGGATCCTGGCGCTCGAGACCAGGCTCGCGGCGAAGCACTGGGACGTCGTGCGCGACCGCGACGCCGACCTCACCTACAACCCCCGCACGCTCGCCGCGCTCGCCGAGGAGGCGCCCGGCTTCGACTGGCGCGCGTGGGTCCTCGCGCTCGGCGCTCCGCAGGGCTCGCTGGACGACGTCGTCGTGCGCGAGCCGGACTTCGCGGCCGGCTTCGCCGAGCTGTGGGCGAGCGAGCCGCTCGAGGACTGGAAGCTGTGGATGGTGTACCACCTGGTCACCGCCCGCGCGCCGTACCTCACGGACGAGATCGTCGAGGCCAACTTCGACTTCTACGGCCGCACGCTGTCCGGTGCCCAGGAGGTGCGCGACCGCTGGAAGCGCGGCGTCTCCGTGGTCGAGGGCGCGCTCGGCGAGGCCGTGGGCGCGCAGTACGTGGCCCGGCACTTCCCGCCCGCGCACAAGGCGCGCATGGAGGAGCTCGTCGCCTACCTCGTCGCCGCGTACCGCGAGTCGATCACGACGCTCGAGTGGATGACGGAGGAGACCAAGGAGAAGGCGCTCGCCAAGCTCGAGGCCTTCACGCCCAAGATCGGCTACCCGGTGAAGTGGCGCGACTACTCGGCGCTCGTGGTCGCGGCCGACGACCTCGTCGGGAACGTGCGCCGCGCCCACGCGTTCGAGCAGGACCGCGAGCTCGGCAAGATCGGCAGGCCGTTGGACCGCGACGAGTGGTTCATGACGCCGCAGACCGTGAACGCCTACTACAACCCGGGGATGAACGAGATCGTCTTCCCCGCCGCGATCCTCCAGCCCCCGTTCTTCGACCCCGAGGCCGACGACGCCGTGAACTACGGCGGCATCGGCGCCGTGATCGGCCACGAGATCGGGCACGGCTTCGACGACCAGGGCTCCAAGTACGACGGCGCGGGCCGGCTCGAGGACTGGTGGACGACGACGGACCGCGAGGAGTTCGAGAAGCGGACCAAGGCGCTCATCGCCCAGTACGACGCCTTCCGTCCCGCCCAGCTCGGCGAGGACGGCCCGCACGTCAACGGCGCGCTGACCATCGGCGAGAACATCGGCGACCTCGGCGGCCTGTCGATCGCGCTCAAGGCCTACCGGATCGCGCTCGGCCGACCGCTCGCGGAGGCGCCCGTCGCCGACGGGCTCACGGGGATCGAGCGCGTGTTCCTCGGCTGGGCGCAGGTCTGGCAGTCCAAGGGCCGCGACGAGGAGGTCGTGCGCCGCATCGCGACCGACCCGCACTCCCCCAACGAGTTCCGGTGCAACGGCGTCGTGCGCAACGTCGACGAGTTCTACGCCGCCTACGACGTGCAGCCGGGCGACGCGCTGTACCTCGCCCCCG
>JAQSXO010000560.1 GCA_029256625.1 Cellulosimicrobium sp.
GTGCTGCTGTTCCTGTGCGTCGTGCTCATCTGCTTCATCGCGATCAAGCTCTTCAAGGTGGATCTCGCCGGCGCGAGGGGGGAGAAGTGATGGGCAGCGTCCTCAGCACCAGGGCCAAGGTCTGGTGGACCGTCATCACGGTCGTCGTCCTCGTCGGGTCGCTCTTCCCCGTGGTGTCGATCTTCATGACGAGCTTCAAGGCGCCCAGCGACATCAACTCCGGGACGTTCCTCCCGCCGCGCTGGAGCACGGACAACTACGAGCAGATCCTCGCGAGCGGCGGGTCGGCGCAGGAGCTGTTCCTCTCCGCGCTGCGCAACTCCATCGGCATCTCGCTCATCGCGACGGTCATCGCCGTCGTGCTCGCGACGCTGTGCGCCTACGCGATCGCGCGGCTCGACTTCCCGGGCAAGCGCCTCATCCTCACGACGGCGCTCGGCGTCTCGATCTTCCCGGTCGTCTCGATCGTCACGCCGCTGTTCAACCTCTGGCGCAACATCGGCCTGTACGACACGTGGCTCGGCCTCATCATCCCGTACCTGTCGCTCACGCTCCCGATCTCCATCTGGACGCTCGCGGCGTTCTTCCGGCAGATCCCGTGGGAGCTCGAGCAGGCCGCGCAGGTCGACGGCGCGACGCCGTGGCAGGCGTTCCGCAAGGCGATCGTCCCGCTCGCCGCGCCCGGCGTCTTCACGACGGCGCTCATCGCGTTCTTCATCGCGTGGAACGACTTCGTGTACGGGATCTCGCTCACCTCGACGAGCGCTGCGCGACCCGTCCCTGCCGCGCTCGCGTTCTTCACCGGTGCGTCGTACTTCGAGGAGCCGACGGGCGCGATCTCCGCCGCGGCCGTCGTCGTGACGATCCCGGTCGTCGTGCTCGTCGTGCTGTTCCAGCGCCAGATCGTCTCCGGCCTGACCCAGGGGGCGGTGAAGGGATGAGCACCACCGTCCTCCCGGCCGCCCCGCAGCCCGCCGCGGCACCGCCGCGCCCCGCCCGCGCCGTCGGGCACCGTGCCGCACGCCGAACCCGAGGAGAGAGCTGATGGCGTCGATCACCCTGAAGGACATCGTCAAGCGCTACGGCGACGGGTTCCTCGCGGTGGACCGCGTGAACCTCGACATCGCCGACGGCGAGTTCGTCATCCTCGTCGGGCCGTCCGGCTCGGGGAAGTCGACGGTCCTGCGCATGATCGTCGGGCTCGAGGACATCACGTCCGGCGAGCTCGACATCGACGGCGCGCGCGTCAACGAGAAGGCGCCGCGCGAGCGCGACCTCGCGATGGTGTTCCAGAACTACGCGCTCTACCCGCACCTCACGGTGGCCGAGAACATCGCGTTCCCGCTCCGGCTCGCCAAGGGCAAGCACGACGAGGAGGAGATCCGCGGGAAGGTCGAGCGCGCCGCCGACATGCTCGACCTGCGCGAGCACCTGGACCGCAAGCCCGCGAACCTCTCCGGCGGCCAGCGCCAGCGCGTCGCGATGGGTCGCGCGATCGTGCGCGACGCGAAGGCGTTCCTCTTCGACGAGCCGCTGTCGAACCTCGACGCCAAGCTGCGCGGGCAGACCCGCACCGAGATCGCGCGCCTCCAGCGGCGCCTCGGCACGACGACCGTCTACGTCACGCACGACCAGACCGAGGCCATGACGCTCGGCGACCGCGTCGCCGTGCTGCGCCGCGGCGTGCTGCAGCAGGTCGCGAGCCCGCGCGGGCTCTACGAGCAGCCGGTCAACCTTCAACCTGTTCGTCGCGGGCTTCATCGGGACGCCGCCCATGAACTTCCTGCCGGGCGAGGTGTCGGGCGGGACGATCACGCTGCCGTTCGGCGAGTTCGACATGCCGGAGAGCATCGCGTCGGCCGTGGGCGACCGCGGCCTGGTCATCGTGGGCCTGCGCCCCGAGCACTTCGAGGACGCGCGGCTCGTGGACCCGTCCAAGAAGGACCGGGGTCACACGTTCGAGGCGCAGATCGACGTCACCGAGTGGCTCGGCGCGGAGCTCTACGCGTACGTCCCGTTCGAGATGCACGAGTCCGTGAAGGGCCAGCTCGAGGAGCTGGACCGCGAGCTCGACGGCGAGGGTCTGCGCACGCAGTTCGTCGTCGCCCTCGACTCGGCGTCGCGCGTGCGCGACGGGGACGTGACCGACCTGTGGTTCGACCCGACCAAGATGATGATCTTCGACCCGGAGACGAGCGAGAACCTCACGCGGGACGACGCCGAGGCCGAGCGCATCGAGACCGAGAACGCCGAGGACCGCAAGCGCTCGCTCGAGCGCGCGCAGAAGCAGGACGCCCAGGTCTGAGGCTCGCAGCGGCCGCCCGGGCGTCTCGCCCGGGCGGCCGCCGCGTGTCCCCGCGGCGCGCCGGCGCACCGATCAGGCGGACGCGAGCTCGGCGCGGCGGGGTGGGTTGGCGCCGGCGCGCGAGACGGTGACGGCGGCGACGGCGGCGCAGCGTTCGAGCAGGGCGGTGAGCGTGGCGGGGTCGATCGCGTGCAGGGCGTCGCGGCGGTCGGCGCCGAGCAGGTCAGCGTCCCAGAGCCCGTCCAGGAGCGCGCCCATGAAGGAGTCGCCCGCGCCGACGGTGTCGACGACGTCCACGCGGGGGGCGGTGACGCGCTGTTGCCCGCCCGCGGTGAGGGCGAGGGCGCCTTCGCCGCCGTAGGTGATGACGACGAGCGCGGGGCCGAGCGTGAGCCACTGGTGGGCGAGGCTGACGGGGTCGGTGCCGGGTGCGAGCCAGGCGAGGTCCTCGTCGCTGACCTTGACGACGTCGGCGAGCGCGACGAGCGCCTCGATCCGGGTGCGGGCGTCGGCGGGGTCGCCCATGAGGGCGGGGCGGGCGTTGGGGTCGTAGGTGATGGTGGCGGTGGCGCGGGCGGCGGCGACGAGCGCGCGCACGTCCGAGGCGCCGGGCTCGAGGACCGCGGCGATGGAGCCGGTGTGCACGGCGAGCGTCCCGGTGCCCGGGGCGGTGCCGGCCGGGACGCGCCAGTCGAGGTCGAACTGGTAGGTCGCGGCGCCGTGGGCGTCGAGGTGCGCGGTGGCGACGCTGGTCCGGTCGGCGTCGGTGCTGCCGGGGGTGAGGGTCACGGCGGAGTCGTCGAGCCAGGCGCGGACCGCGTCGCCGTGCGCGTCGGTCCCGAGCCAGGTGGCCAGGCGTGCGTCGCGGCCGAGTCGTCCGAGGGTGAGGGCGACGTTGGCCAGGCTGCCGCCGGG
>JAQSXO010000133.1 GCA_029256625.1 Cellulosimicrobium sp.
CCTGGCGCGACCCGAACGACCCCGACACCTGGATCGCGACGGACGCCTCGGGCAGGTCGATGGAGAAGTTCGCGACCTTCGACACGACGAGCCGCGAGACCTCGCCCGAGCGGAACGCGTCGAACAGGCGCTGGCGCTCGCGGACCGTCGTCGCGCCCGTGATGAGCGGCGCGTCGAGGTGCTGCGACAGCTCCTCGAGCTGGTCGAGGTACTGCCCGATCACGAGCACCTGGTCGTCCGGGTGCTGCGCGACGATCTGCTCCACGACCCGGTTCTTGCCCGTCGCGGTCGCGGCGAGCCGGTACTTGTCCTCCGGCTCCGCGACGGCGTACGTCATGCGGTCGGACTCGGGCAGCGTGAGGCGCACCTCGACGCAGTCCGCGGGCGCGATGTACCCCTGCGCCTCGATGTCCTTCGTAGCGCTTGGGCCCGATGAGCGAGAACACCTCGTCCTCGCGGCCGTCCTCGCGCACGAGCGTCGCGGTGAGCCCGAGGCGGCGACGCGCCTGGAGGTCCGCCGTCATGCGGAAGATCGGCGCGGGCAGCAGGTGGACCTCGTCGTAGACCACGAGGCCCCAGTCGCGCGCGTCGAGCAGCTCGAGGTGCGTGTACACGCCCTTCCGCTTGGTCGTCAGCACCTGGTAGGTCGCGATCGTGACGGGCTTGATCTCCTTGCGCGCACCGGAGTACTCGCCGATCTCGTCCTCGGTCAGCGACGTGCGGCGCACGAGCTCGTCGCGCCACTGGCGCGCGCTGACCGTGTTGGTCACGAGGATGAGCGTCGTCGTCCCGGACTTCGCCATGGCGCCCGCCCCGACGATCGTCTTGCCCGCCCCGCACGGCAGCACGACGACGCCGCTCCCGCCGTGCCAGAACCCGTCCACCGCCTGCGCCTGGTACGGGCGCATCTCCCACGGCTTCGGCGCCTCGCCCTCGACGCGCGGGGGCGTCGTCGGGCTGAGCGCGATGGCGTGCTTCTCGCCGTCGACGTACCCGGCGAGGTCCTCCGCGGGCCAGCCGAGCTTCACGAGCACCTGCTTGAGGTGGCCGCGCTCGGAGGGGTGGACGACGACGGTCGTGTCGTCGATGCGGTCGCCCACCAGCCCGGCGGTGCGCTTGGACTTGAGGACCTCGGCGAGCACGGCGCGGTCGGTGGCCTCGAGCACGAGGCCGTGCGTCGGGTGCTGCGCGAGCGTGAGCCGCCCGTAGCGCGACATCGTCTCCGCGACGTCGACGAGCAGCGCGTGCGGCACCGGGTAGCGCGAGTACTCGATGAGCGTGTTGACGACCTGCTCGGCGTCGTGGCCCGCCGCGCGTGCGTTCCACAGCCCGAGCGGCGTCAGCCGGTACGTGTGGACGTGCTCGGGGGCGCGCTCGAGCTCGGCGAACGGCGCGATCGCGCGGCGCGCGTCGTCGGCGCGCGGGTGGTCGACCTCGAGCAGCAGCGACTTGTCGCTCTGGACGATGAGAGGTCCGTCGTTCATGCGTTCTCCTTGCCGTGCGGTGTCCGAGGAGTGACCGTGCCCTACCGCGCAGGGGCGTCCGGTGCGACCGAGGCGATCCGGTGGACCGCGACCGTGAGCTCGGCGTCGCGCGCCGGGTCCTGCGCGCGCAGCCGCCCTGCGTCGAGCGTGAGGGGTCGCACGCGGCGCCGGTCCTGCGAGCCCGTCGGCCCGACCACCTCGAGCCAGACCATCGCCCCGTCCGCGATCGCCTCGCGCAGCAGACCCAACGCGGCCACCGGGTCGGATGTTCCCTCGGCGGGGTCCTCCCCGGCGTGTCCGTTCGCGCCCGACGGCGCCAGCCCGGCTCCACCCTGCCCGTCACCCCTCGCGGGCGACGCCTCGCCCCGTCGTCCTCCGGCGCGGCCGTCTGCGTGCGCCGCGGAGCGGGAGTCGGCGGCCCGCAGGCGGGCCACGAGGTCGGCGAAGCGTTGGGCGCTCCGGCTCTCGGCGGCACCGGGCTCATCGACGCGCGCCCCCGACCCGGGGACGACGCCCGTGCGCGCACGACCGCCCGTGCGCCGACCGGGCGTGGTGAGCCGGCCACGCCGGGGCGGTGCGACGCCGTCGGGCGCTCGCCGCCCGGCCCGGTCCGCGACGAGCACGCGCCCGTCCGGGCCCTCCACGACGGCCGGCACGCCCCGTGCGCGCAGCGCCTCCTGGAGCTCACCCGCGGGCGCGGCCGACGCGAGGACGGTCGGCGCGAGGAGCACCAGGCCGAGCCCGCGCAGCGCGGGGTCCTCGGCGATCCCGGCGAGCAGCGCGGGGTCCTCCGCGCGCACGTACGACGACGCGGTCCCCACGCGCACCCGGCCGTGGCGGCGGGCCGTGTCTCGCACCAGGTACTCCAGCGGCTGCGGCACGGGCGTGCGCGAGTGGGACGCGAGCTCGGCGAGCAGCTCGTCGGCCGTGGCGCCGCGGTCGAGCGCACGCAGGACGGAGTCCGGGGTGAACCGGACCGTCGTCGCGGCGCCGCGGGACTCGACGTCGGCCGCGACCTCCACGAGGCGCTCGAGCGTGCGCGACGGCCGACCCGGCACGATGCCCGTGAGGTCTCCCTGGAGCAGGAGGTCGTCGACCTCGTGCGGCAGCACCGCCTCGAACGCGGCGCCGAGGTCGGCCGGCCCGGTCCCGGACGGCGCGTCGTCGGACGCGACGAGCGCCCGGCCGGGCGGAGCGAGCGCCCCCGCGCCGGTCACCCCGAGCAGCGCCGCCTCGCGCAGGAGCCCGGCCACCGCCTGCTCCGGCGGGACCGCGCGCGGCGTGCGCCAGCGCAGCACCGCCACGACGTCGGCCGCCCCGAGCGCGCGGCCCGGGGCCAGGTCGAGGACGTCGAGGACCGACCGCCGCAGCCGAGGCACCCACGGGCGCCAGAGCTCCGGGTCGAGCGCCGCGCGCAGGGCGCCCTTCTCGTCGCGGCTCCCCACGAGCCACGGCGTGCGGCGCGAGCGCCACCAGCCGCGGGCGAGCGTCGCCCACCGGTCGCCGAGGTCGTCGTCGAGCCAGTCCTCCGCGGACAGGGTCGGCGAGAACGTGGGCGGGTCGTCGCCGTCGTCGGCCACGAGACCCGCCGCCGCAGCCAGCTCGACGACCGCGGCCGCCGTCGGGTCGTCCACCTCGAGCGCCAGCGCCGCCCGTCGCAGGTCGCGCACCCCGAGCCCGCCGGCGCGCAGCACGCCGGGCGGGTGCTCGGTCCAGTGCGTCACGAGCCGGGCGACGAGGCGCACGGCCTCGAGCCCGGCGCTCGCCGACTCGGCGTCGACCGTCCCGGCCGGGAGCTCGCGCACCTCCGGGACGGGCGGCGACGTCCGGACGTCGCGGTGGGTGCGCCCGCCGCGCAGCGCGAGCCCGACCTCGCGCGGCAGCACGACGTGCCGCTCGTCGGTCGCGCGCAGGTACCCGTTCCCCACGAGCCAGCCCGTCGCGCGCCGGGCGGACGCGTCCGCGCGGGGCGCGACCCCGACGGGCGGCCCCCACGCGAGCGCGTCGAGGATCGCCCGGGTGCCCGGTGGGGCCTCGTCGGGCAGGTCGGCGGACGGCGTCGTGGTCGCACCGCCGTCCGGTGCGGCCGCCACCGGGCCGAGGCCGGCGGGGTGCGGACCGAGGACCTCGGCGACGCCCGGGGCGGGGCGGAAACCTCCGGCGCGCGTGCCCGGGGTCCAGACCAGCGCGAGCTCGTCGAGCAGCACGAGCGCGGCGGTGATCGTCGCCCGGTCCACGCCGGTCGCCCGCGCGACCGCCGCAGCCGTCGCGGCCGCGCCGACGGAGTCGAGCACCAGGACCGCCTCGAGGACGTGCAGCGTCGGCTCGTCCAGCCCGGCGAGCGCGCGCTCCAGGCTCGTGCGGTTCATCGCGCGCGCGGCGAGGGACAGGAGCGTCGACGGCGAGGGCGTCGCGAGGTCCGGCCGGCGCGCGAGCAGGGCGACCAGCGCGTCGTCGTCGCGCTGGCGCAGCGACTCGCTGTACGTCGGAGCCCGCTCGGGCCGGGAGGTGGCCATCCGTCCGATGCTACGCGCCGACCGCCCACGGCCCGGCGACGGTCCGGGCGCTCAGCCCCGGGCGGTGCGCCGGCAGACCTCGTCCCAGGGCGTCGGCTCGATCCCGAAGCGGGCGCGCGCCGCCGTGTCGTCGAGGACGTAGGGGCGGTCCCACTGGTAGGCGAGGTCGCGCAGCTCGCGCAGGAGGGGCGAGAAGAGGCCGGCGGCGGCGAGGCCCGCGCCGCGCAGCGAGCGGACCCGGACGGGCGGTCGCCCGACGCTCGCGAGGACGTCCGTGAGCGCCTCGCGCTGCGTGCGCGGCGGGTTGCTCGGGGTGTGCCACGCGCGGCCGTGCGCGCCCGGGTCCGCGGCGGCCGCGACGAGCGTGCGCGCCGCGTCCTGCACGTCGGTGAACGAGTGCGGCAGGTCCGTGCGCCCGATCATCGTCACGGCGCGCCCGCGCAGGGCGGCCGGGACGACGCGCGAGACGTGGCCGTTGCTCCCGACCCCGGGCCCGACGAAGTCGGAGCTGCGGACCTCGACGACGCGCGCGCGACCGGCGCGGTGCGCGGCGAGCGCGTCGGCCCAGAGCCATCGGACCCTCGACGGGTCCGTAGGGGTAGAGGTTGCCGGTGATCGCGTAGACGGCACCGCTGCGCTCGACGGCGGTGAGCAGCGCCGTCGCGAGCGGTGGCCACACGCGCTCCCACTGCGTGTAGTCGCCGGGGTTCGCGCAGTTGTAGAGCACGTCGGCGCCCTCCGCGACGCGGGTCAGGGCGTCGGCGTCGGACGCGTCGAGGGCGAGGTGCGTGACGCCGGCGACGCCGGTGTCCCGGCCGCTGCGCGTGACGACGGTGACGTGCGCCCCGCGGGCCGCGAGCTCGGCAGCGACGTGCCGGCCGACGGGACCCGCGCCGACGACGACGTGCCGGTCGGAGGAGGACGGGATGCTGGACATGGAGGTCTCCTTTCCGAGAGCACTGCTCTCGCTTCGTCGAGGAGCATGGCACGCGGTGCTGCCCTCGTGCAAGAGCGGCGCTCTCGTTTGTGGGCGCCGCTCTCTTCTGCGACCCTGGCGGCATGACGGCACCCCGGACGGCCCGCGCCCTGGCGCGCGAGACCCTGACGCGCGACATCCTCGACGCCGCCCGCGCGCGGCTCGTCGCCGACGGCCCCGCCGCGCTCTCGCTGCGCGCCGTCGCGCGCGACGTCGGCATGGTGTCGTCGGCCGTCTACCGGTACTTCCCGAGCCGCGACGCGCTGCTCACCGCGCTCCTCGTCGAGTGCTACGACGAGCTCGGCGCGGCCGTCGAGACCGCCGAGGCTGCCGTCGCGCGCGACGACCTGACCGGCCGGTGGCTCGCCGCGTGCCGGGCCCTGCGGTCGTGGTGCGTCCAGCGGCCCGGCGACTTCGCGCTGCTCTACGGCACGCCCGTGCCGGGGTACGCGGCACCGCAGGACACCGTCGAGCCCGCGACCCGGGTCGTGCGGGCACTCGTCCGGATCGTCGCCGACTCCTGGGCCGACGGCGCCGGCCCCGCACCCGCCCCGTCGTCCGGGGGCGACGCGGCCGCGCTGGTCGCCCCCGCCGTCGCGTTCGTGAGCGCGAGAGGCCTCGTCGCGCCCGACGCCCCGGCGGAGGCCGTCGTGCGCACGCTCATGGCCTGGACCACGCTGTTCGGCACGGTGTCCTTCGAGCTGTTCGGCCACCTCCACCGCACGGTGGCCGACTACGCCGACTGGTTCGACGCCGTCGCGCTGCGGGCAGGGGCGGACGCCGGTGTGGTCCCGCGCGGCATGGATGCGGCTTTGCCGCCGCGTGGCCGGTAGCCTGGGGGTTCTGGTTCCTACGAGCACGAACGAGGTTCACGTGCCCACCGGCAAGGTCAAGTGGTTCGACACCGAACGCGGGTTCGGCTTCATCGCCAACGACGACGGCGGCGAGGTCTTCCTGCACGCCTCCGCGCTGCCCGCGGACGCCCCCGCGCCCAAGCCGGGCGCACGCGTCGACTTCGGCGTCGCGGACGGCCGACGCGGCCCGCAGGCGCTCGCGGTCAAGCTCCTCGACCCGGCCCCGTCCGTGGTCAAGGCGAAGCGCCGCTCGGCCGACGAGATGGCGGTCATCGTGGAGGACCTCATCAAGGAGCTCGACGGGATCGGCAACGGACTGCGCCGCGGCCGCTACCCGGAGAAGGGCAAGTCCACGATGGTCGCCAAGGTCCTGCGCGTGGTCGCCGACGAGATCGAGGGCTGACATGGTCGCCGTGGCTGCCGCCGAGGAGCGTTCCCGGGGAGTGTCCGCGCGTGCCGCGCGGGACGCCGTGCTCACGGGCGCGGTCGAGCTCGCGCGCGCCGCGGCCCAGGAGGTCGCCGAGAGCCCCGAGGACGTCGGGGAGCACCTCGGCACGTACGCGGAGGCGGACCGCCTCATCTCCCACCGGTTCGCGTGCACGATGCGCGGCTACCGCGGCTGGCACTGGACCGTCACCCTCGCGCGCGTGCCGCGCGGCCGGACGGCCACGGTGTGCGAGGTCGAGCTGCTGCCCGGCGACGGCGCGCTGCTCGCGCCGTCGTGGCTGCCGTGGTCCGAGCGCCTGCGCCCGGGCGACGTGGGTCCGGGCGACGTGCTCCCGTTCCGCGCCGACGACCCACGCCTCGAGCCCGGCTACGTGCCCACGGGCGACGAGGAGCAGGACGCCGTCGCGATCGACGAGCTCGCCCTCGCGCGCGCCCGCGTCCTGTCCCCGCAGGGTCGGGACGAGGCCGCCGAGCGCTGGTACCGCGGCTCGCGCGGCCCGACGGCGCGCGGTGCGGTCGCGTCGGCCGCCGAGTGCGGGTCGTGCGGCTTCCTCGTGACGCTCCAGGGCAGCCTCGGCCAGGTGTTCGGCGTCTGCGCGAACGAGTGGTCGCCGGACGACGGCAAGGTCGTGAGCCTCGACCACGGGTGCGGCGCTCACTCGGAGACGGACGTCGAGCCGCAGCGGAGCGACTGGCCTGACGCCGACCCGCTGGTCGACGAGCTGCACGTCGAGCTCGTCTCGCTGCTCGAGTCGGTCGCCCCGGCGGCGGGGCCTGCGGTCGAGGCCGCGGCGGTCGCCGTCCAGCCGGTCGGCTCGGCCCCGGGTGACGCTGACCCGGGTGACGCCGACCCCGGCGACGCCGAGCCGGGCGCGTCGGCTTCGGACGACGTCCTGCCCGACGTCGAGCCCGCGGTGGACGAGCCGCAGGGGTGACGGACGACGTCTTCGGGACGGCCGCGCTGCGCCGGGCGGTCCTGGAGGCGTGGCGGTCGTCGCCGACGCGGCTGCGCGAGGACGCGAACACCGAGGAGGACCACGCCCACGGGTCGTACCGTGGGCGTGTCGTCGTCGAGCTCGCGCAGAACGCGGCGGACGCCGCGACGCGCGCGGGGGTCCCGGGCCGACTGCGACTGAGCCTGCACGCGCCGTCGGGCGCGAGCGACGGCTGGGTCCTGCGTGCGGCGAACACGGGTGAGCCCTTCGACGCCGCCGGGGTCGCGTCGCTCGTCGCGATGCGGGCGTCCGCGACGGGCCAGGCGGGGAGCGCCGGCGTGCGCCGGGGGCACACCGTCGGCCGGTTCGGTGTCGGCTTCGCCGCGGTCCGCTCGGTCGCGGACCGGGTGCGTGTCGGGGCAGGGGACCGGGCCGTCGAGCTCTCGCTCGAGCGCACGCGCGCCGCGCTGGCCGACGTCCTCGCCGACCGGCCCGACCTCGCCGCCGAGGTGGCGCGTCGCGGCGAGCGGCTCCCGGTCCTGCGGCTCCCGTTCCCTGCCCACGTCGAGGTACCGCCCGGCTACGACACGGTCGTCGAGCTCGAGCTGCGTGACGCCGACGCGCTCGGCGCCGTCCGCGCGGAGCTCGCCGCGGTGGACGACCCGCTGCTGCTCGCGCTGCCCGCGCTCGCCGAGGTCGCCGTGGCCGGCGACGGCGTCCAGGAGCGCCGGGTCGCCGACGTCGCCGAGCGGTGGACCGTCCTGCGCCGGGAAGGCACGATCGACCCGGCGCTGCTCGCGGACCGCCCGGTCGAGGAGCGCGCGACGACGCGGTGGTCCGTCACGTGGGCGCTGCCCGGTGACCGCGCGCGCACCGACGTGCTCCACGCCCCGACCCCGACCGACGAGCGGCTCACGTTCCCGGCGCTGCTCCTCGCGACGTTCCCGCTGGACCCGGCGCGCAGGCACGTCCCGCCCGGGCCGGTCACCTCGCACGTCGCCCGCGCGGCCGGCCGGGCGTACGCGGAGCTGCTCGGGGAGCTCGCGCCCGCCCGTGGCGCGGAGGTGCTCGCTCTCGTCGCGACCGGGCTGCCGGCGAGCGCGGTCGACGCGGAGGTCCGCGGGGCGGCCGAGGCGGCGCTCGCCCGGATCCCGCTGCTCCCCCTCGACGCGCCGGCCCCCCGCGGGGCCGAGGAGCCGCACCCCCCGGCCCACGACCAGGCGGCCGACGTCGTCCGGCACGACCTGCTCGCGCCCGTCGAGGCGTGCGTCCTCGCCGGGGACGTGGGCGACGCGCGGGTGCGCGCGGAGCTCGGCGTCGCGCACCTCGTCGACGTGCCGGGGCCGCTCCGGGCGGTCGCCCGGTCGCTCGGCACGCAGGTCGTGGACCTCGCGGACGTGGTGGACGACCTCCCGCTCGTCGCCGACCCCGTGCGGTGGCGGTCGCTGTACGAGGCCCTCGCGCCGCACGCCGCCGACCGCTCGGTGCTCGAGGCGCTGGGCGCGCTCCCGGTCCCGCTGCTCGGCGGGCACGTCGTCCGCGGGGCCCGAGGCCTCCTGCTCCTGGACGTCGCGACCGACTCGACGCCCGGCGCCGGGGCGCTCGACGCGCACGACGCGGCGGAGCTCGGGCTGCGCGTGGTCGACCCGCGCGCAGCGCACCCGCTCCTGGAACGCCTCGGGGCGCGGGCGACCGACCTGCGCGCGGTGCTCGCCGACGGCGCCGTGCGCGAGCGCGTCCTCGCGGCGGCCGACGCAGCGGACGCCGACGACGACCCGACGGCGGACGTGGAGCGGCTGCTCGCACTGGTCGCGGCCGCCGTGCGGGGAGCGCCCGACCCGGCGCACGCAGGGCTGCCGTTCTGGTGGGGGGAGCTCCCCGTCCGGACGGCCGACGGCGGCTGGGCGCCGGTGCGCGGCTGTGCGCTGCCCGGGACGTGGGCCGCCGACGTGCTCGACACGCTCGACGTCGTCGATCCCGCGGTCGTCGACCGCTGGGGCGTACCGGCGTTGCGCGCCGTGGGTGCGGCTGCCGGCCTCGGCGTGCTGCGCGTGCGCGACGTGCTCACGCCCGCCTCGGCCGACGACGAGCCGGACCAGGACCCGCACGCGCCGGAGGGGTGGCTGTCCGACTGGACCGGGTATCTTGCGTACCTCGCGACGACCCTCGGACCCGAGGCGTACGTGGGCGACGTCCTCGCGGTCGCGGACCTGGACGCCGTCGGCGACGACGCGTGGCCCGACGCCCTCGACCACCTCGCCGCGGACCCTGCCGCGCGGGAGGCGCTGCTCGCCCCCGTGCGGGCCGAGGGCGGCCGCCGCGGGACGGCGCGCTCGTACACCGCGTGGTGGCTGCGCGAGGAGCTCGGCGGTCCCTTCGGCCTCGGCGACGGCGTCCCGTTCCTGCGCCCCGCACCGCCCGAGGTCGCGGGGCTGGACGACGCGGTGCTGGCGGCCCTCGGCGGCGTGCGGGACCTCGCGCACCTCGAGCCGGACGAGTGGGTCGAGCTGCTGGACGACCTGCCGGCCGCCGGGGGCGTGGTCGACGCGCGGGCCGCGCTGACGCTCTGGCGTGCGCTCGGCGTCCTCGCGGTCCGGGGCGAGCGGCTGGACCCGCCACCGGACCGGGTGCCCGCGCTGCACGCGGGCACGGTGGTCGTGGCCCACGCCGACGACGTCGCCGTCGCGCCCGACCCGATGTGGTCGCCCGTCCGTCCCGTCGTCCCGGCGCCGTCGGGCCTCGTCGCCGAGGTCGCGGACCTCCTGGACGTCGCGACCGTCCCTCGCACGGCCCCGTCCCCGGACGCACGCGGGGACCGGACGGACGTCCCCGAGGCGGCGCACGCGGTCGCCGACGGTCCGGTGCCCCCCACCTGGGAGCGCCACGACGACCTCGCCGTGCGCGACGTCGCGGTCTCGTGGTGGGTCGAGGGCGGCGGGGGAGCGGACGTCGTCGTGCACGCGACCGGACCGGCCGGGCTCGCCGCCGGGCTCGCGGTCGCCGCGGGACGCTACGGCGCGCGGTTCGTGCTCGAGGAGGTGCTCCGCGACCCCGGAGCGGCGCAGGGGGCGCTGGCGCGGACGGCCTGGGACGACCCTCAGTCGCCGGCGGAGGCGCGGTAGCGGGTCCGGTTCCGGCGCTCCCACGCGAGTCCGAGGAGGCCGAGGACGAGGCCGACGCCGCACGTGGCGACCGCGCGCGGGGCGACCGCGCCCAGGGCGAGCAGGACGGTGCACACGACGAGCGCGACCGCCCAGAGGCCCATCCCGACGAGGATCACGACGCGCAGGTCGACGCGCCACGGCCCCGGGTCGGGGCGTCGGCGGTCGGGGTGGAGCAGCAGCGTGACGAACGAGGGCACAGGGGCATCGTAGCGACGGCGCAGTTTTTCACCCGTACCGGGCGTCACGTCCGTGACCTGCACCACATCTCCTTCTGGTGTGAGCACACGTCCGGACCACTCGCAACAGCGCGCTAGGATGCATGCGCCGCGCTACGGCCTTCCCATGTGGTCACTCGTCCAGGTCGATCTGGCCGATGCCGGGCCGGGCATCGCTTCGGGACCTTCGTCCGAAGTATCCGGACGTTCGGCAGAACGTGGAATCTGGACACCCGTCCAACCTATTTCCCCGGGAGCCCGGTGCGGCGCCGGATCCGCAGGATCCCGCCGCTCAGGACCGTTCCAACCGTGACCTTCCGGAACGTCTTCTCACCCGGGTGAAACCCCTCGACAACTCTCGTTCAAGCAGTTTCTCGACCCTAGGATGAGTCGCCATGCAGGGTGTGGAACCGACCGGAGGTGGACGCATGTCCCACAGCGTCACCGAGGACGCCAGGCGCAGCCTGCGCACCCTTCTCGCCACGACCCCCGCGGCCCGGATCCGCGCCGCGCGCGCCGCGTTCGCCGCGCAGGGCTGGGAGGTCGCCTACCGGCGCCGGCTGCTGCTCACCGACACCGCGGTGATCGTCGTCGCCGTGCTCGTCGCGTACTTCCTGCGCTGGGACAGGTTCATCGACGAGCCGGTGCGCGCTGCGCGCATCCCGTACGTCGTGCTCAGCCTCCTCGTCGGCGCCGCCTGGCTGATCTCGCTCGTCGCGAGCAGGACGCGCGACCCGCGGGTCATGGGGAGCGGCCCCACCGAGTACCACCGGGTGTTCGACGCCTCGTGGCGCCTCTTCGCCGTGCTCGCCGTGCTCGCGTTCCTCCTCCGCTTCCCGGAGGCGCGCGGCTATCTGGCGTTCGCGTTCCCGGTCGGCCTCGGCGGCCTGCTCCTCGGCCGGTACGTGTGGCGCCAGTGGCTCCACCGCCAGCGGGCCCACGGCCGCATGCGCTCGGCCGTGCTCGCGATCGGGCACCGCGACCAGGCGGAGCGCCTCATCCGCGACCTCAACGGTCGCGACGAGTCGGGGTACCGCGTCGTCGGCGTGTGCGTCCCGTCCGGCGGCTTCGGGACGGGCGAGGAGATCCGGGGCGTGCCGGTGCTCGGCGAGCTGCGGCACGCCGGGGAGGTCGCGACGCGGGTGGGCGCGGACGTCGTCGCCGTGTCGGGCTCGGACGCGATCACGGCGGAGGTCGTGCGGCGGCTGGGCTGGGAGCTCGAGCCGTACGGCGTGGACCTCATGCTCACGGCCGAGCTCGCGGACGTCGCCGGACCGCGCATCACCATCACGCCCGCGGAGAGCGTCTCGCTCCTGCACGTGGACGCGCCCCGGTTCACGGGTCCCAAGTTCGCCGTGAAGTCCGTCATCGACTGGACCGGCGCGGCGCTCATCACGCTCGCGGCGCTGCCGGTGCTCGTGATCGTCGCGCTCGCCGTCCGGGTCACGAGCCGCGGACCGGTGCTCTTCCGCCAGGAGCGTGTCGGGCGCAACGGGCGCTCGTTCCCCATGTTCAAGTTCCGCTCGATGCGCGACGGGGCCGACCGTGAGGTCCAGCAGCTGGCCGAGCAGAACGACGGCGCCGGACCGCTGTTCAAGATGCGCGACGACCCCCGCGTCACGCGCGTCGGTCGCGTGCTGCGTCGGTACTCGCTCGACGAGCTCCCGCAGCTCTTCAACGTCCTGCGCGGCGACATGAGCCTCGTCGGGCCTCGCCCGCCGTTGCCGCGCGAGGTCCAGAAGTACGAGAAGAAGGTGCACCGCCGCCTCCTGGTCAAGCCGGGCCTCACCGGTCTGTGGCAGGTCGGCGGCAGGTCGGACCTGTCGTGGGAAGAGGGCGTCCGCCTCGACGTCTACTACGTCGAGAACTGGACGATGTTCGGCGACTTCCTCATCCTCGCGCGCACGGCGCGCGCGGTGTTCTCCGGCTCCGGGGCCTACTGAGGCCGGCGGGGTGCAGGGTCGGGCGCGGGGAGGTGCGTCGTGCGGGTCTCGGTCTCGGGGTGCGG
>JAQSXO010000134.1 GCA_029256625.1 Cellulosimicrobium sp.
ACCCGGCCGAACCCCGACGACCCGACGGGCCGCTCGACCATGCGCCGCGTCGAGGACGTCATGGACGTCTGGTTCGACTCGGGGTCCATGCCCTACGCGCAGGTGCACTACCCGTTCGAGAACACGGACTGGTTCGAGCACCACAACCCGGGCGACTTCATCGTCGAGTACATCGGCCAGACGCGCGGCTGGTTCTACACGCTGCACGTGCTCGCGACGGCGCTGTTCGACCGCCCGGCGTTCCGCTCGGCCGTCTCGCACGGCATCGTGCTGGGCTCCGACGGCCGCAAGATGAGCAAGTCGCTGCGCAACTACCCGGACGTCAACGAGGTCTTCGACCGCGACGGCTCCGACGCGATGCGCTGGTTCCTCATGAGCTCGCCCATCCTGCGCGGCGGCAACCTCGTCGTCACCGAGGACGGGATCCGCGACGCCGTACGCCAGGTCCTGCTGCCGCTGTGGAGCACGTACTACTTCTTCACCCTGTACGCGAACTCCTCGAAGGCGCGGGCGCGGGCGGGCGAGCCCGGTGAGCCCGCGGGGTACGTCGCGCAGCGCGTCACGCCCGAGCGCGTGGCCGGGCTCCCGGCGCTCGACCGCTACCTGCTCGCGCGCACGCACGACCTCGTCGTGCACGTGACCGGGCAGCTCGACGCGTACGACATCGCCGGCGCGTGCGAGACCGTGCGCGAGCACCTCGACGTCCTGACGAACTGGTACGTGCGCACGCAGCGCGACCGGTTCTGGGCGGAGGACGCCGACGCGTTCGACACGCTGTACACGGCGCTCGAGACGCTCACGCGCGTCATGGCGCCGCTCGCGCCGCTGCTCGCGGAGGAGGTGTGGCGCGGCCTGACCGGCGGGCGCTCCGTCCACCTCACCGACTGGCCGGCGGCCACCGAGGACGTCGGAGAGCCGTTCGTCGGCGAGGACGGCTCGTCCGCCGGGGTCGTGCGGCACGTCCCGGACCCGTCGCTCGTGCCCGACGACGCGCTCGTCGCCGCGATGGACGAGGTCCGCGCCGTGGCGTCGGCCGCTCTCGGCCTGCGCAAGGCCAACCAGCTCCGGGTGCGCCAGCCGCTCGCGCGCCTCACGGTCGTCGTGGACGACCCCGAGGCGCTCGCCCCGTACACCGACCTGCTCGCGCGCGAGCTCAACGTCAAGGTGGTCGA
Organism: Cellulosimicrobium sp.; assembly: GCA_029256625.1. Lineage (GTDB taxonomy): Bacteria > Actinomycetota > Actinomycetes > Actinomycetales > Cellulomonadaceae > Cellulosimicrobium. Next base: position 1,173 of record JAQSXO010000134.1, read on the forward strand.
CCTCGAGTCGACCGACTCCGACGCCGCGGACCGGTTCGGCATCACCCAGCGCCTCGCGGTCAACGCGCGCGCCGCGGGACCGCGCCTCGGGCGTGGCGTCCAGGCCGTCATCAAGGCCTCGAAGGCCGGGGCGTGGCGCGTGGACGGTGCCGGGGACGTCGTCGTGACGACGGACGACGGCGACGTGGCGCTCCTGCCCGCGGAGTACGAGCTGACGACGGTGGTCGCCGACCGCGGCGTCGCTGAGGGGGAGGCGCCGAGCGTCGCCGCCGCGGTGCTCGCGGGCGGCGGGTTCGCGGTCCTCGACCTCGTGCTCGACGACGCGCTGCTCGCCGAGGGCTACGCCCGCGACGTGATCCGCGACGTGCAGGACGCGCGCAAGGCCGCCGGCCTCGACGTGGCCGACCGCATCCGGCTGTCGCTCGACGTGCCGGGCGAGTGGCTCGTCGCGGTCGAGGAGCACCGCGAGCTCGTCGCGCGCGAGACGCTCGCGGTCGAGGTCGTCGTCGAGACGTCGGCGACCGACGCGCGCTCCGTGCGCGTCGAGAAGGCCGACGGCACCGTGCCGGACACGGCGGTGATCCTGTGAGCGCCGCCCGCGCCGGCGGCCGCCGGCAGGGCGCGAAGGACGCCCGCGCGGCGGCGGAGGACGCCGCCGCGCAGGCAGACCTGGAGCGCGTCTACCAGCACATCGTGTCGCGTGCTCCCGAGCACGACTTCGACCCGACGATCGACCGGGTGCGGCGCCTGTTCGAGCTGCTCGGTGACCCGCAGCACGCGTTCCGGACGATCCACCTCACCGGGACCAACGGCAAGACGAGCACCGCGCGCGTCGCGGAGCGCCTCGTGCGCGAGCACGGCCTGCGCACCGGCCTGTTCACGAGCCCCCACCTGACGAGCGTCACCGAGCGGATCGTCGTCGACGGCGAGCCTCTCTCGGCGCGCCGGTTCGTCGAGGTGTGGGAGGACGTCTACCCGTACGTGCAGGTCGTCGACGCGGAGCTCGCCGAGACCGGGCAGTCGCAGCTCAGCTTCTTCGAGGTGCTCACGGGCGTGGCGTTCGCGGCGTTCGCCGACACGCCCGTCGACGTCGCGATCGTCGAGGTCGGCATGGGCGGCGAGTGGGACTCGACCAACGTGGTCGACGCCGAGGTCGCGGTCGTGACGCCCGTCGCGCTCGACCACGAGCGGTGGCTCGGGAGCACGCTCGAGGAGATCGCGACGGTCAAGTCGGGCATCGTCAAGGACGGCGCGACCGTCGTCTCCGCGGCGCAGCGCCCGGAGGTCGAGGAGGTGCTGCGCGCCCGCGCCGAGCGCGTCGGCGCGCGCCTGCTGCGCGAGGGCGTCGACCTCGACGTCGCCGCGCGCCACGTCGCCGTCGGGGGACAGCTCCTCGACCTGCGCACGCCCGCCGCGCTCTACACCGAGGTGTTCCTCCCGCTGCACGGCGAGCACCAGGCGCACAACGCGCTGCTCGCGCTCGCCGCGGTGGAGGCGTTCCTCGGCGGCCGTGCGCTCGACGGCACGCTCGTCGAGGCGGCCTTCGCGGACGTCACGTCGCCGGGGCGTCTCGAGGTCGTGCGGTCCAGCCCGACCGTCATCGTCGACGCGGCGCACAACGCCGCGGGGGCGGAGGCGCTCGCGGCCGCGCTCGGCGAGGCGTTCGACCTGCGCCACCTCGTCGGGGTGGTCGCGATCATGGCGGACAAGGACGCGGAGCCGCTCCTGGCGGCGCTCGAGCCGGTGCTCGCCGAGGTGGTGGTGACGCGCAACAGCTCGGAGCGCTCGGCCGACCCGACGGACCTCGCCGAGCTCGCCGCGGACGTGTTCGGCGAGGACCGCGTGCACAGCACCGAGCGGCTCGACGAGGCGCTGCAGGTCGCGGTCGACCTCGTGGAGCGGGACGACGCGGTGGGCGTCGGGACGGGCTCGGGCGTGCTCGTCACGGGTTCGGTGGTCACGGTCGCCGACGCGCGGGTCCTCCTCGGCCGCGGCTGACGTCCTGGGCAGGCGTGCGGCGCTCCGCTCCGGCGGGGCGCCGCCCGTCCGGGGATCTCGCGCGCCCTGGTGCGCCCGGGTGTTTGATGGAGGCGACGACGGCGACGGGCACGCCGGGCGGGGGCGTCGGCGCCCGGGTCCCCGGGCGCACGGACCGATGGAGGGATGACCGGTGAAGAAGCTGCTCAACGATCCCCAGGACGCGGTGACGGAGTCCCTCGAGGGCTTCGGCCAGGCGCACGCGGACCTCGTGGAGGTGCACGTCGCGCCGCCCTACGTGTCGCGCGCCGGGGGCGCGGTCCCCGGGAAGGTCGGACTGGTCTCGGGCGGCGGCTCGGGGCACGAGCCGCTGCACGCGGGCTTCGTCGGCCTGGGCATGCTCGACGCCGCGGTCCCCGGCGCGGTCTTCACCTCGCCGACGCCGGACCAGATCGTGCCGGCGATCCTCGGCGCCGACTCGGGCGCGGGCGTCCTCGCCATCGTCAAGAACTACACGGGCGACGTGCTGAACTTCGAGACGGCGGTCGAGCTCGTCGAGGCGGAGGGCACGCAGGTCACGAGCATCCTGGTCAACGACGACGTCGCGGTCGAGGACTCGCTGTACACGGCGGGTCGCCGCGGCGTCGCGGGCACGGTCGCGGTCGAGAAGATCGCCGGTGCCGCGGCCGAGCGTGGCGACGACCTGGGCGCGGTGACGGAGATCGCGGGACGCGTCGTCGCGAACGTGCGCTCGATGGGCGTCGCGCTCACGGCGTGCACGGTCCCGCACGTCGGCAAGCCGAGCTTCGACCTGGGCGACGACGAGGTCGAGATCGGGATCGGGATCCACGGCGAGCCCGGACGCCACCGCATCCCGCTCGCGTCGGCCGACGAGATCACGCAGCGGCTCGTCGACCCGGTGGCGGACGACCTGGGCCTCGGGGACGGCGAGGACGTGTTGCTGTTCGTTAACGGAATGGGCGGTACGCCGCTGTCCGAGCTGTACGTCGTCTATCGTCAGGCGAGGAGGCTGCTCGAGGGGCGCGGCGCACGGGTGACGCGCTCGCTCGTCGGCAACTACGTCACGTCGCTGGAGATGCAGGGTGCGTCCGTCACCGTGCTGCGCCTGGACGACGAGCTCACCGCCCTGTGGGACGCTCCCGTCCACACGGCTGCGCTGCGCTGGTGAGGCGGTGCCCTTTCGTGCAGTCTCCGAGAGCCGGCGGACCGCCGGCTCGACGGCGAGGAGAGGTGGGGCATGACGCTGGACGTGGCCTGGGCGGCCCGGTGGACCCGGCTGAGCGCGGAGCGCATCGCGGCAGCACGGGACGAGCTGACCGAGCTGGACCGCCAGATCGGTGACGGCGACCACGGCGAGAACCTCGACAGGGGGTTCCGTGCGGTGGCGGTCAAGCTCGACGGGGCGGCCGCGGGGGAGCAGCCGCCGGGCCAGATCGGCGACGTGCTCAAGCTCGTGGCCACGACGCTCATGTCGTCCGTCGGCGGGGCCTCGGGGCCGCTCTACGGCACCGCCTACCTGCGTGCCGCGAAGGTGACGGGCCTCGCCGAGCTCGACGCGCACGGCGTCGTCGCGCTCCTGGAGGGCGCGCTGGAGGGCATCACCGCACGCGGGAAGGCCCAGGTCGGCGAGAAGACGATGGTGGACGCGTGGCAGCCCGCGGTCGACGCCGCCGAGGCGGCCGCCGACGCCGGGGCGTCGACCGCCGACGTGCTCGCCGCGGCGGCGCAGGCTGCGCGCGCGGGCGCCGAGGCGACGATCCCGCTCGTCGCGACCAAGGGCCGCGCGAGCTATCTCGGGGAGCGCAGCGCCGGGCACCAGGACCCGGGGGCGACCTCGACCGCGATCCTCCTCGAGGCCGCGCGCGACGCGGCGACCGCGTGAGCGGCGCTGCCCCGCCGGTCGGGGCGCGGGCGCGCGTGGCGCTGGTCCTCGTCTCGCACTCGCAGCGGCTCGCGCAGGGTGCGGTCGAGCTCTCCGCGCAGATGGCGCCCGGCGTGCTCCTGCTCGCCGCGGGCGGGACCGACGACGGCGGGCTCGGCACGAGCTACGACCGGGTGTCGGCCGCGGTCGAGGAGGCGCTCGGCGTCGCGGACGGCGTGGTCGTGCTCGCCGACCTCGGCTCGGCCGTCATGACGGTCGAGTCCGTCCTCGACATGGAGGACGGGTACGACGGCAAGGTCCGGCTCGCCGACGCCCCGTTCGTCGAGGGCGCCGTCGCGGCGGCGGTGACCGCCCACGGCGGCGGGGACGTCTCCGAGGTGCTCGCGTCCGCGGAGCACGCGGGCGGGACGTTCGCGGTCGCGGCAGGGGGACCCGAGGGCGACGAGCCCGCCGCCGAGGCTGCGGCCCCCGCGGACGGTGCCGTGCGCGCCGTCGTCACGCTGCGCAACCCGCTCGGGCTGCACGCGCGCCCGGCCGCGGTGCTGGCCCGGCTCGTCGCGGGCTTCGACGCGAGCGTGGCGATCGACGGTGTCAACGGCGCGAGCGTGCTCGAGCTCATGAAGCTCGGCGCGACCGGTGGTCAGGAGCTGACCGTGACGGGCGCCGGCCCTCAGGCGTCCGACGCCGTGCGCGCGGTCGTGGAGGCCGTGGAGGGCGGGTTCGGCGAGGTCTGAGCGGGCGCCGTGTGACCTCCGTCACCGGAGATTGCAGTTGATGCAAAATTGCAGAGGATGCAAGAATGGTCCTCGTGCCCACGACTCTCCCTGACGTGCCCGCTCGCCCCTCGTCGGCCGAGCGGGCCGCGGCATGTCTGACGCCCTCTCCCGGCGGTCTGCGGGAGCGCAAGAAGCGCGCCCGGCGCGAGGCGCTCGTCGAGGCGGCGCAGACGCTCGTGCTGGAGCGCGGCCTCGACGCGGTGACGGTCGAGGACATCTGCGCCGAGGTCGGGGTGTCGCCGCGCACGTTCTTCAACTACTTCCCGTCGAAGGACGACGCCGTGCTCGGCCTCGAGGACCTGGCCGTGCGACCCGAGATCGTGGCGACCTTCATCGGGGGCGGTCCCACGGGCGCGCTGCTCGACGACCTCGAGGTCGTCGTGGCCGACGTGCTCGCGCAGCAGGTCGTCACGCCCGAGCGCACGGCCCGCACGCTCGAGCTCGTCCAGCGCGAGCCGCACCTCGTCACGCGGCACGTCGCCTGGGTCGAGGGACACCGCGCCGAGCTCGTCGACATGTTCCTCGCACGCCGCGCCGTGCGGCCCTTCGTCCCCGACCCCGAGCTCCTGGCCCTCGTGGTCATGAGCCTGCTGCGCGCGAGCACGCTCGAGTGGCAGCAGCACGACCGCGAGGGCGAGCCGGTGGACCACCTGCCCGCCGTCGTCGGGCAGCTCCGCGCGCTGCTCCAAGACTCGCGCGCCCCCGATCCCGCGGCCGGCTAGCCGCCAGTCCCGCCGCTCTACCCTCCCCACCACCCGACGACGGGCCGCGCCCGTCGGCGCGCCCCCGCCCGTCCTGACCGAACCGGATCCTCATGGCCTCCTCCACCGCTGCACCGCCCGTCGACGGCGGCAAGCCGCTCATCGTGCTCACCCCGCGCACCGTGTGGGTGATCTTCGGCGCGCTCATGGCGTCGATGTTCCTGTCCTCGCTCGACCAGTCGATCGTCGGCACCGCGATGCCGACCATCGTCGGCGAGCTCCACGGCGTCGAGCACCAGGGCTGGGTCATCACGGCCTACATCCTGGCGATCGCGATCGTCATGCCCCTCTACGGCAAGTTCGGCGACCTCTGGGGTCGTCGCTGGCCGTTCCTCGTCGCGATCGGGCTCTTCACGATCGCGTCGGCGGGCGCGGGCTTCGCGCAGTCGTTCCCCGAGCTCGTCGCGTGGCGCGGCGTGCAGGGCCTCGGCGGCGGCGGCCTGATGATCCTGTCGCAGGCGATCATCGCGGACATCGTGCCCGCCAAGGACCGCGGCAAGTACATGGGCCCGATGGGCGCCCTGTTCGGCATCGCGGCGGTGATCGGCCCGCTCCTCGGCGGCTGGTTCACCGAGGGCCCGGGCTGGCGCTGGGCGTTCTGGATCAACGTCCCGATCGGCGTCGCGGCGTTCGTCGTCGCGTGGGTCGCGCTCAAGCTCCCGTCGCACCGCTCCGGCCGCAAGATCGACGTCGCCGGCATCTTCTTCCTCGTCGTGGCCACGTCCGGCATCGTGCTCGTCACGAGCTGGGAGTCGCTGACCAGCTCGCGCGGCTACGACTGGTCGGACCCGTGGCTCCTGGGCCTCGTGGCCGCCGTGGTCGTCTCGGTCGCCGCGTTCGTCGTGGTGGAGAACCGCGCCGAGGAGCCGCTGCTCCCGCTGCACCTGTTCAAGAACCGGACGTTCACGATCGCGACCCTCATCGGCCTCGTGCTCGGCATGGGCATGTTCTCGGCGCTCGCCTTCCTGCCGACGTTCCTCCAGATGTCGACCGGCGCGGGGGTCACCGAGTCCGGGTTCCTCATGCTGCCGATGATGGTCGGCGTCATGATCACGGCGATCGGGTCGGGCATCGCGATCACGAAGACCGGCCGCTACAAGATCTACCCGGTCCTCGGCCTCGCGATCACCGCGGCGGGCATGGTCTGGCTCACGCGCATCACCGGCGACATGTCGATGTGGCTGTTCGGCGCGATGATCTTCGTCATGGGCGCCGGCATGGGCCTCGTCATGCAGACGATCGTCCTCGCGGTGCAGAACTCGGTCGACCCGCACGAGATCGGGACGGCGACGAGCGCGAACAACTTCTTCCGCGAGATCGGAGCGGCCGTCGGCACGGCGCTGTTCAGCACGATCTTCACGTCGCGCCTCGCCGACAACCTCGAGGGCGTCTTCGCCGGGCTCCCCGCGGGCTCGGCCCCGGCCGGGGCCGAGGGCTCCTCGCTCACGCCGGAGATGGTGCAGCAGCTCCCCGAGCCGATCCACACGGGCGTCGTCGACGCGTTCACCGACGCGCTCGCCCCCGCCTTCTGGTACCTCGTCCCGCTCGTGCTCGTCGGGTTCGT
>JAQSXO010000135.1 GCA_029256625.1 Cellulosimicrobium sp.
GCCGTCGCCGGGACGCCCGGCCCGCGCTGCCCGTACCGCCACACCCCGTGGTAGGCCGAGTGCGCGCCGAGCACCTCGACGCTCAGCCCGCTCGCGCTGAACGGCCCACCGTCGTACCGCAGGCGCAGCCGGTCGGTGACGACCTCGATCCCGTCGTCGGCCCGGGTGACCCGGAAGTCCGGCACCGGCAGGTCGCGGTGGAGCGCGAACGCCGACGCGCGGTCCTCGAACACGCCGTCCTCGGCGCGCTCGAGGCGCACGAGCCCGTCGGCGAGCACCGAGATCCGGTACTGGTCGCCGAGGATCGTCGCCCCGGGACGGGCGACGGGGCTGGTGGCGAGGCGGGGCGGGAAGGTCATCTGCGGTGGTTCCTGTCGGTGCTGGTCGAGATGCTGGCGGCGGCGGTGCGGGGTCAGGTCAGGAGCGGATCACCCCGCACTCGAGGCCGTCGAGCGTGGCGGCGTCGAACGCCGGGGCGACGCGGAGGCCCCTGGAGGCACGATTCGAGCGTGCCCATCTCATGCCCACAGCAAGGCCGGCGGTGGGGGTGGGCCAGGTTCGGTGCACGACGATCTCCTTCGATCGCGAGACGGATCGGTTGGTCGGCGACGGGGGCATGCCGAACCCGGGGTTGTGGGCCGGCACGGTGCCGAACCCGGGGACATGGGCGGGTTCGGCGCCGGGGGGTGCAGCAACCCCGGGTGCGGCGAGCGGCGCGAGGCCGCGGAGCGGGTGGTCAGCCCTGGGCGGCGTCGAGGAGCGCCTGGGCTTCCTCCTGCACCTGGGCGACGAGCGCGTCGATGTCCGCGTCCTCGTCGGTGAGCACGGCCTGGACGACCGGGTCGAGCAGCGCGTAGATCTCCTGCGTCGAGCGTGCGGGCTCGGGGACGACGGGCTGGTCGAAGATGTTCTCCGTGTAGGAGCTCATCTGGTCCACCGGCACGTTGACGTACTCCGCCGTCCAGGCGCGCGACTCGAGGTAGGTCTGCTCGTCGAAGACCGGGAGCTCCGGGGCGCCGACCGGCTGGTCGTTGGCGACGGCGGTCTCCGCGTCGAGCTTCGCCGCCGCCTCGTCCGTGAGCTTCTCCATGTAGTAGAAGTCGATCCACTCGACGCCGGCCGCCTGCTCCTCGGGCGAGGCCTTCGCGCTCACCGCGGCGAGCGTGCCGCCGCCGAGGACGCCGCCGTCGCCGACCAGGGGGATGACGGTGAGCCCGTAGTCGTCCGGGTTCATCGCGTTCTGCGTGAAGAGGTTGCCGTAGTTGCCGCCGCCCGAGACGTACATCCCGATCTGGCCCGCGGCGAAGTCCTGGTTGATGCTCCCCCAGTCGTAGAGGAAGTTCGCCCCCATCGAGTCGTCCTCCCACCGCAGCGCGTGCAGGTACTCGAGCACCTCGGTGAGCTCGGGCGTGTCGATCGTCGACGTCGCGGTCTCGCCGTCGAACTCCTGGACGTAGCCGCCGAACGCGTTGGTGAGCGTCGTGAGGATCCAGCCCCCGGTGTTGCCCGACGTCATGGTCGCGTAGCCCGCGACACCCGTGGCGTCGGCGATGGTCTTCGCGTCCTCGCGGACCTCCTCCCACGTGGTCGGCGGGTCGTCGGGGTCGAGCCCGGCCTGCTCGAACAGCGTGCGGTTGTAGTGCAGGCCCTGGCTGTAGGCGGCGATGGGCACGGCCCACATCGAGCCGTCGGCGGCCTGGCCGGCCTGCGCGACGTTCGGGTTGAAGTCCTCCGCGTACGGGAGCTCGGCGACGAGGTCGCTGATGTCGGCGATCTGCTCGCGCTCGATGAGGCCGCGGCCGTCGGTGAACGGGATCGTGAAGACGTCGGGGAGCGTGCCGCCGGCGAGCTCGGTGGCGAACGTCGTGCCCTCCCACGTGTACTCGCGCGCCGTGACGGTGATGTCCGGGTGCTCGTCCTCGAACTGGGCGACGCGCTCGTCGAACTTGGCGCGTGCGTCGTCGTCGAGGCCGGCGTCGATCGAGACCTCGATCTCGACCGCGCCGGAGCTCGCGGCGCCGTCGCCCTCGCCGCCGTCGCCGGTGCCGCACGCGGTCAGGGTGAGGACCAGGGCGCCGGTGAGCGCGGCCGCGCCCGCCGTGGTTGCTGACTTCATCGTCTCTCCTCGCTGAGGACTCCGGGCCATGATGCCCGCGTCTGCTGGGTGTCGGGAACGCGCTGCCCTCGACGCCGCCGGTCCGTCCCGTCGGCCGCCGTCCCCACCGTGAGCAGTGCAGGTTTAGCGCTACACGTTTAACGCTAAATGCGCCTAGGATCGACGTCAAGCAGCAGGTAGGTCACGAGTTGGTCACGACAGTCGTCCGCCGTCGCGGCTACCGTCGACCCTCGGGCCGACCCGCGCCCGCCCACGACCGAAGGAGCCGCGCCGACGATGGCCCGCGTCACGCTCAAGGACATCGCCCGCGAGGCGGGCGTGTCCGTCATGACCGTCTCCAACGTGGTGAACGGCAACCTCGGCCGCGTCTCCCCCGCGACGGCGCGCGAGGTCGAGCGCATCGTCGCCGCAAGGGGCTACGTGCCCAACGGCCCGGCGCAGAGCCTCGCGGCCCGGCGCACGCGGCTCGTCGGCCTCCTGCTGCCCGACCGCGCCGACGGCGGCAGCCTGCTCGGCAGCCCGCACGACGTCGCCGTCGCCGGAGCCGTCGAGGCCCGCCTGCGCGAGCGCGACCACCACCTCATGCTGCGCGGGGTCACGCACCACCGCGACGTGCTCGACTCCGTGCAGCGCTGGAACCTCGACGGGATCGTCGTCATGGGGTTCACCGACGACGAGCTCGCGGCGCTCGACCTGCCGCAGGGCGTGCCCGCGGTCGTCGTCGACACCTACGTGGACGCCCCCGGTGCCGCGACCGTGCGCGCCGACGACTTCGAGGGCGGGCGCCTCGCGGGCGAGCACCTGCGCGCCCTGGGTCACCACGAGGTCGTGCTGTGCGGACCGGTGGGCACGACGAGCCAGGTCGTCCGCGAGCGCCTCGCGGGCTTCCGCGCGGGGCTCGGTCTCGACCCTGTCGGCCCGGGCGCGTCCGACCCACGCACCCCGGCGGACGGAGAGGCGCGGGACGCGGTCCGCGACGAGTCGGGGGGCGGCGTCGCGCTGCACGTCGTGCCGGCGAACACGACGTACGACGACGGCCTCGACGCCGCCGCGCGCATCGCGGGCGAGCATCCCGGCGCGACGGCGGTGTTCGCCACGGCGGACGTCCTCGCGGCGGGTATCTCGCGCGGGCTGGCGCAGGCCGGGGTCCGCGTGCCGGGCGCGGTGTCGGTCGTCGGGTTCGACGACGCGGAGATCGCACGGTACGTCGACCCGCCGCTCACGACGGTCGCGCAGGACACCGCGCTCAAGGGCCGCACGGCGGCCGACCTCCTCCTGGACGCGCTCGACGGCGCGTCCCGGCCCCGCCGCACCGCCCTCGACGCGACCCGCGACGGGCCGCCCGAGGGTCCGACCGGCGTCACCCGCATCGACGTCGCGCTGGTCGAGCGGCTGTCGACCGCGGCCGCACCGTAGCCGGGTTGCCGGCGCGCGGCGTCGGGGCCACGGTCGAGGGGGACGCACCCGCCGGGAGGAGCTCATGACCGCCACGACCGCACCGCTGGTCAAGTCGCTCGCCGTACCCGCCGCGCCGGAGCGCGCGTTCGCCGTCTTCGTCGACGAGCTCGCGGCGTGGTGGCCGCTCGGCGCGTTCTCCGTGGGCGGCGAGACCTCGACCGCTGCCTTCGAGCGCGACGCGGACGGCCGGGCGGTACGGCTCGTCGAGACGCTCGCCGACGGCACGACCACCGACTGGGGCCGCGTGACGCGCTGGGACCCGCCGCACGCCGTCGCCTTCACCTGGCACCCCGGGGAGCGCGCCGACGCCGCGACGGACGTCGAGGTGACGTTCTCGCCCTCCGCGGAGGGGACCGACGTCGTGCTCACGCACTCCGGCTGGTCCGCCCGGCACGACGGCGCCGGTGCCCGTGAACGGTACGACGGCGGCTGGGAGCTGGTCCTCGCACCGTTCGCCGAGCGCGCGGGCGCGTCGCGCTGACCGGTCCCGGCTTGCGGGTGGAGCCCACCGCCCCGAGCGTGGTGTTGGTCCGGGACGGGCCGCGAGGCCGGTCCGCCGACGCGAGCGTCGCGCGCCGAGGCGACGCCCACCGAGGAGGCCGCCATGACCGAGAGCAGCAGCGGACGCCGCGCGTCCGAGACCGCGGCGGACGCCGAGGCCAGGCCCGCGCCCGACGCCGATCGCAAGCCCGACTCCCCCACCGACCTGCACAAGCCGTCGTGGGGGTTCGCGCTCAAGGGTGCGGTGCGCGAGTTCATGGACGACCAGTGCACCGACCTCGCCGCGGCCCTCACGTACTACGCCGTGCTCGCCTCGGCGCCCGCGCTCCTGGCGCTCGTCTCCCTGCTCGGGCTCGTGGGTGACGGGGAGAAGGCCGTCGACTCGGTGCTGACGAGCGTCGAGGGGGTCGTCCCGTCGACGACGTTGGACATGATCAAGCCGCTCGTCGAGCAGGCCGCGAACACCGACAAGGCCGGGTTCGCGCTCGTCATCGGTGTCGTGCTGGCGCTGTGGTCCGCGTCCGGGTACGTCGGCGCGTTCGCCCGGTCCATGAACCGCATCTACGAGGTCGAGGAGGGGCGCCCCATCTGGAAGCTGCGCCCCGTGATGCTCGGCGTCACGGTGATCACCGTGATCCTCGCGGGGCTGGTCGTCGCGAGCCTCGTGCTCTCCGGACCGATCGCGCGGCAGGTGGGCGAGCTCGTGGGCCTCGGCGACACCGCGATCGCCGTCTGGCAGGTCGCGAAGTGGCCGGTCGCGCTCCTGCTCGTGGTGATCCTCGTCGCGCTGCTCTACCACCTCACGCCCAACGTCAAGCAGCCGAAGTTCCGCTGGGTCAGCCCGGGCGCGATCCTCGCGATCCTCGTCTGGGTCGTCGCCTCCGCGGGCTTCGGGCTGTACCTCGGCAGCGGGTTCAGCAGCTACGGGGCGACCTACGGCACGCTCGCCGGCGTCATCATCTTCCTGCTGTGGCTCTGGCTCACGAACCTCGCGCTCCTGCTCGGGGCGGAGCTCGACGCCGAGGTCGAGCGCAGCCGGGAGCTCCAGGGCGGTCTCGAGGCCGAGGAACGCCTCCAGCTCCCGCCGCGGGACACGCGTGCGAGCGACAAGAAGGCGGCCAAGCGCGAGGAGGCCGTCGAGCAGGCGCGCGCCCTGCGCCAGAGCGGCGGGCACTCCGCCGACGCCGAGACCGACACCGACACCGACGACCGGGACGGTGGGCCGGCCCACGGGACCGGTCGAGGGACTGCTCGTCCGGAGGGCGACGAGGCCGACCGCCGGGACGCTTAGCGAGACCTACCGGGCAGGCGCGGGGTCCGGGATCTCGTCGGGCCGGTAGCGCGGCAGGCGGCTCGCGGGGAGGATCGCCGTCGCACTGACCCCGGCCAGGATGAGGAGCCCGATCCGCAGCGTGCCCAGGCGCGCCTCCTCGTTGAGCGCGACGGCCGCGTCGACCTGGTCGGGCGTGGCGTCCGTGCCCGCGAGGACCGTGCGCAGGTCGTCGTTGCTCACGAAGTTGACCGTGTCGAGGTCGACCTGGGCGACGAGCGACGGCGGCAGCTCGGGGTGCTCGACGACGGCGCGCCCGACGCTGAACGACAGGATCGTCACGAGCAGCGCCCCCGCGAGCGCGGTGCCGACCGCCGAGGCGAGGTTCTGCGTCGTGCCGCGGATGGAGCCGACGTCCCCCGCGAGGGTCTTGGGCGCCGCGGTCACGAGCACGTTGAACACGAGAGTCACCAGGGCGCCCTGGCCGATCCCGAAGACGACGAGGCCGAGGATCGTGGGCAGCGTCTCCCAGTTGTTGGTGACGACGAGCGACAGCCAGAGGAGCGCGACGGTGGTCAGCGTGAAGCCGAAGACCCCGATCGTGCGCGGCGGGTAGCGCCGGTAGAACCGGACGACGAGCGTCGCGGTGACGAACACGGTGAGGTTGAACGGCATCATCGCGAGCGCCGTGTCGAACGGGGTGCGGCCCTGCACGATCTGGATGTACAGCGGGACGGTGAAGTTCAGCGCGGCCTCGAGCGCGACCACGACGAACATCGCGTACACCGCCGCGCGCTCGCTCGGGCGCGCGAGGACGGACAGGTCGACGAGCGGCACCTTGCCGGCGGCGGTCCGGCGCCGCGTCCACCAGAAGAACGTCTGCCCGAGCACGACGCCGAGCAGCACGAGCAGGGGCGCGGGCGACACGCCGACGAGGTCGAACGGGGCACCCGGCGCGGCGAAGAACAGACCCCAGGCGTTGAGGTTGTTGAAGCCGAGGGTGAGCGCGACGACCGCCGCGCCGATGAGCACCGCGGCCACGAGGTCGATCCGGATGCCGGGGTCGCCGGCGTCGGACCGCAGCCGGAAGCTGAGGACGAAGACGGCGACGGCGAGCGCCAGGACGATCGCGAAGGTGGGCCGCCAGCCGATGAGCGTCCCGAGCGCGCCACCGATGAAGAACGCGCTCATGCCCGAGACCGCGCGGGCCGACCCCAGCGACCCGATCGCGGTCGCCTGCTGGGCTCCGCGGTAGTTCTCCGCGATGAGGGCGACCAGCGCGGGCACGATGATCGCGGCCGAGGCGCCGGCGACGGCCTGGCCCGCGATGGCCCACGCGACGGTCGGCGAGAGGATCATGAGCAGCGCCGACCCGGCGAACGTCGCGACGACGACGCGGAAGATCGACACCCAGCCGATCCGCTGCCCGAGCTTCGCCCCGGTCATGACGAGCGCGGCGACCGCGAGGCCGTAGACGACGATCGTCGTGCTCGCGACGGTCGGCGGGACGCCGAAGTCCTCCACCATGCCGCCCAGCGACACCGGCAGGGCGGCGACGTTGAACGACATGAGGACCTGCGCGAGGAACAGGCCGACCATCGGCACCCACGACCGGCGGTCCTCCGTCGCCGGTGCGGTGCTGCTGTCGACGACGTCTCGGGTGCTCACGAGGCCGGTCCCCTTCTCTCGGTCGGGCAGGTGGGTGTCACGGGGACCTGCGGGGACGACGCGAACAGGTTGAGGCCGAGCGCCCGCGAGAGGTATGCGGTCGCGCGCTGCCCGCGCACGCTGTTCCCCGCCGGATCGAGGGGCGGTGAGTACGTGCCGATCGCCCCCTTGCCGGGCGCGACGGCCACGATCCCTCCTGCCACGCCGGACTTGGCAGGAAGACCGATCTCGAACAGCCACTCCCCCGACCGCTCGTACATCCCCGTCGAGGCGAGCACAGCGAGCGTGTCCCGGCACACCTGCGCCGAGACCACGCGCTCGCCCGTGACCGGGTTGACCCCGCCGTCGGCGAGCGTCGCTCCCATGACCGCGAGGTCGCGCGCGCTCACGCGCAGCGCGCACTGCTTGGTGTAGACGTCGACGACCTCGAGCGGGTCGACCTCGATGCGCCCGTAGCTCTCCAGGAGTCGCGCGATCGCCTTGTTGCGCATGTTCGTCGCCGACTCCGAGCGGTACACGACGCCGTCGAGCTCGAGCGCCCGGCCCGCGAACCGGGACAGCCCGGTGCGCACGTTCTCCCACTGCTCGGCGAAGGACGCGCCGGGCACGAGCGCCGTCGTCGCGAGCGCGCCCGCGTTCACCATGGGGTTGCGGGGGTGGCCGTCGTGGAGCTCGACCGCCATGACGGAGTTGAAGGCCAGGCCCGTGTTGTCCACCCCGACCCGTTCGAGCACGCCCTCGTGCCCGTAGGCCTCGCACACGAGCGCGTAGACGAACGCCTTGGAGATCGACTGGACGGAGAACTCGACGTCGGCGTCGCCCACGGCATGGACCGCACCGCCCGACTCGGCGACGCACACGCCGAACAGCGACCGGTCGGCCTCGGCGAGGACGGGGATGTAGTCGGCGACCACGCCGTCGTCGTTCCCGCGGTAGCGCTCGTGGGACGCGCGGACGTGCTCCTCGACGCGCTCCCAGCCCGGGAGCGACCCGGTCGCGACCTCCTGCTCGACGCCGTCGACGTCCAGTCCCATCCCGTCCCCTCCGTCCGGATCGTCCACGACGGTCACGCGCGATGCTGCCACGTCCGCCCCGGGAGCGCAGGGGGAGCCTTCCCGGCGCGGGC
>JAQSXO010000136.1 GCA_029256625.1 Cellulosimicrobium sp.
GCCCTGCGCGACGCGCAGGATCGCCGCGATGAGGAACCCGGCCACGATCACCGGCAGGCCCAGGTCGCCGAGCACGTCGGCGAGCGCGTCGCCGATGCCGGTAGCGCGCAGCACGCCGCCGAACATGCCGCCGGCCCCGGTGATGAGGATGACCGAGCACACCGGGCCGAGAGCGGAGTCGAGGGTCTTCTCCAGCGCCGTCCCGGAGACGCCACGTCGCCGGCCCAGGACCCAGGCGGCGACGAGCACCGTGATGAGCAGCGCGACCGGCGTCGCGCCGATGGCGCGCAGGGTCTGCACGGCCGGGTTCTCCGCGTCGACGGTGCCGGCGGCGCGCAGCGCGTCGAGGCCGGTGTTGGCGAAGATCAGCACGAGCGGGAGCAGGAGGATCGCGACGACGGTGCCGAACTTCGGCGGGTTCTCGAGCTGGTCCTCGTCGGCCTCGCCCAGGATCGTGGGGATGGGTAGCTCGATGCGGCGCCCGACGTAGCGTCCGAACAGGTAGCTCGTCACGTACCAGGTGGGGATCGCGACGACGAGCCCGAGGAGGATGACGATGCCGACGTTCGCGCCGAGGAACTCCGTCGCGGCGACGGGGCCGGGGTGCGGCGGCACGTAGATGTGCATGACGGAGAAGGCACCCGCCACGGGCAGCCCGTAGAGCAGGAGCGAGCCGCGCAGCCGGCGACCCACGGAGAACACGATGGGCAGCATGACGACGAGGCCGGCGTCGAAGAAGATCGGGAACCCGAAGATGAGCGACGCGAGGCCGAGGGCGAGCGGTGCGCGCTTCTCCCCGAACTTCCCGATGAGGAAGTCGGCCATGACCTTCGCGCCGCCGCTCGTCTCGACGAGGCGGCCGAGCATCGCGCCGAGCCCGACGAGCAGGGCGACGGTCGCGAGGGTCGTGCCGAACCCTGCGGTCAGGACCTCGATGATCGAGCCGGTAGGGATGCCCGCGACGACCGCCGTGAGCAGGCTGACGATGATGAGCGCGAGGAACGCGTGCAGCTTGAGCTTGATGATGAGGAACAGCAGGAGCGCGATCGCGCCCGCGGCGATCGCGAGCAGCGGTCCGGCGGTCAGGGTCTGTGTCCAGTCCTCAGGGGGCATGGGTGTGTCTCCGTCGACGGTCGTGGTCGGTGGTCGGGTCGGGGCGCGCGCTCAGCGGGCGCCGGGCGCGCTGCTCAGCCGCGTGCGCGTGAGGATCTCGTCCACGATCTGCTCGGGCGTGGAGGCGACGTCGAGCGTGAAGCCGGGCTCGTCGTCGTCCAGGGGCTCGAGCGTCGCGAGCTGCGAGGGCAGGAGCGACGTGGGCATGAAGTGGCCGCTGCGGTGCGCCATGCGCTCCGCGAGGAGGTCGGGGCTGCCGTCGAGGTGGACGAAGCAGACCTGGCCGCGCGCGGTGCGCAGCAGGTCGCGGTAGGAGCGCTTGAGCGCGGAGCAGGTGACGACGCCGGAGCGCCCGGCGTCCGCCTCGGCGCTCAGCCAGTCGCGGATCGCCTCGAGCCACGGCCACCGGTCCTCGTCCGTGAGCGGCGTCCCGGCGCTCATCTTGGCGATGTTGGCCTCGGGGTGGAACTGGTCGGCCTCGGCGTACTCGGTGCCGAGGTGCCGCGCGAGCAGCGTCGCGACGGTGGTCTTGCCCGAGCCGGCGACGCCCATCACGACGAGGTGCTGGGGCAGGGAGTGGTGTCCGGCGTCGTCGGGCCGGTCGGTGGTGCTGACGTCCGTGTCCATGTGTCGACTTCCGTGTCGGGCGGGGCGTCCGGGGCGGGTCGGCGCCGTGCCGGCCGCTCCCCGGGCGGCGACCGTCGTGGTCGTCGCTGGCCTCCACTGTGGGCTATTGGTAGCACCTTTGGCAAGTGATTGATCACACCATTCGCCACCACTAGGCTGCGAGGCATGGCGACGACGGTCCTGCACACCACCGTGCTCGACTCCCTGGGTCGTCGCATCACCAGCGGCGACGTCGCGGCAGGCACGCCGCTCACGCTCGAGTCGATCGGGTCCGAGTTCGGCGTCTCGCGCACCGTCGCGCGCGAGGTCATGCGGCTCCTCGAAGGGCTCGGCCTCGTGCGGTCCAGGCGGCGCGTCGGGCTCGTGGTCCTCGGCATCGAGGAGTGGAACGTGCTCGACCCGCGCGTCATCCGCTGGCGCCTGGAGGGTCCCGGCCGCGACTCACAGCTCCGCACGCTCACCGAGCTGCGCCACGCCGTCGAGCCGCTCGCGGCCGCGGGGGCGGCGGTCCACGCGACCGACGGCGAGCGCACCGAGCTCGTGGCCGCGGCGAGGCGCATGCGGATGCTCGGCGAGGCGGGCGACCTCGAGGAGTTCCTCGCGCTCGACGTCCGCTTCCACGAGCTCCTGCTCCGCGCGAGCGGCAACGAGATGTTCGGCGCGCTCGCCGGCGTCGTCGCCGCGGTGCTCAGCGGGCGGACGCACCTCGGCCTCATGCCCGCGTCACCGGTGCCCGAGGCGCTGGACCAGCACGAGGCCGTCGCGCACGCCGTCGCGGACGGCGACCCGCGCGCCGCCGAGGCGGCGATGGCGGCGATCGTCGGCGAGGTCCGCGCCGCGCTCGGCGGGGTCGACCGGCAGGTCTGACCGGACGGTCGGCGTGCGCGCGGCCGGCTCTACCGCGCCGGTCGGTGGGCGCCGCGCCGGTCGGTGGATGCCGCGTCGGCCGGGCTACGCCGCGTCGGCGGGCGCCGGGAGCGCGTGCAGCGCGTCGACGAGCGACGCGAGCTCAGGCGTCTCCGTCGCGTCGTGCAGCGCGGTCTCGAGCGTCGCGTCGTGCGTCGGGCGCGCGGCGAGCAGCAGCGCCTCGCCCGCGGGCGTGAGCTCGGTGTAGATCCCACGGCGGTCGTCCTGGCACAGGATGCGCGTGAGCAGGCCGCGGTCCTCGAGCCGGTTGACGAGCCGGGTGGTCGCGCTGGGGGAGAGGGCGGCGGCGCGCGCGAGCTGCTGCATGCGCATGTGCCAGCCGTCCTGCCGGGAGAGCGCGTCGAGCACGGTGTACTCGACGACCGAGAGGTCGTGCTCCGACGAGAGGGCGCGCTCGAGCGCGGCGTCGATGAGCCCGTGCAGCGCGGCGAGCGTGCGCCAGCCCTGCGCGCGGATCTCGACGGCGTCGTCGGCGATGCCCATGGGTCCTCCTCGGTGCGTGCGTGCCGTCACAACTATAGCGCTTGTGCAACTAATCGGCGTGTGCAACTATCGATAGCGCGCGTCTGCAACAAGTGCAGACGCCAGGTGAACGCGTGCGCAACGCGATCCCTTCCCGCTCGTCCCCCAGGAGCCCCTCCGTGTCCTCGACCACCACGACCATGCCCCGCACGACCCTGCGCGGCGGCACCTCGATCCCGCAGGTCGGCTTCGGCGTCTTCCAGGTGCCAGACGCCGAGACCACCCGTGCCGTGATCCTCGCCCTCGAGGCCGGGTACCGGAGCGTCGACACCGCGGCGATCTACGGCAACGAGGCGGGCGTGGGCCGCGCGCTCGCGGAGTCCGGCCTCGCGCGCGACGAGGTCTTCGTCACGAGCAAGCTGTGGATCGACTCCCTCGCGCGCGACGCCGTCCGCCCCGCGCTCGAGCGGTCGCTCGAGCTGCTCGGCCTCGACCGGCTCGACCTCTACCTGATCCACTGGCCGTCGCCCGCCCGCGGCCGGTACGTCGAGGCGTGGGAGGGCCTGGTCGCGGCCCGCGACGCGGGTCTCGTCCGCGAGATCGGCGTCTCCAACTTCGAGCCCGCGCACCTGCGCGCGCTCGTCGCCGCGACGGGAGAGACGCCCGCCGTCAACCAGGTCGAGCTGCACCCCGCGCTCCAGCAGCGCGCGCTGCGCGACGTCCACGCGGAGCTCGGGATCGTCACCGAGGCGTGGAGCCCGCTGGGCCAGGGCACGGTCCTCGACGACCCGACGGTCGTCCGCGTCGCCGCCGCCCACGACGTCACGCCTGCCCAGGCCGTCCTGCGCTGGCACCTGCAGCAGGGGACGGTCGTCATCCCCAAGTCCGTGACCCCCGCGCGGATCGCGTCGAACCTCGACGTCCTCGGCTTCGCGCTCACCGCCGACGAGGCCGCCGCGATCGACGCCCTCGACGCCGCCGGTCGCATCGGACCGCACCCCGACACCTTCGAGGGCTGACCCGACGGCGCGCGTCCGCCACCGGCCCGCGCCGCACGTCGCCCCGAGACCCGCACCTTCCCGGAACCAGGAGATCGTCATGCCAGTCGCCCTCTGGGCCCTCGCCATCGGGGGCTTCGGCATCGGGCTCACCGAGTTCGTCATCATGGGCCTGCTGCCCGAGGTAGCCGCCGACTTCGGCGTCACCGAGTCCGTCGCCGGCTACCTCATCTCGGGCTACGCGCTGTCCGTCGCCGTCGGCGCGATCGGCCTCACGGCCGCCCTGACGCGCGTCGACCGCAAGAAGGCCCTTCTCGGCCTCATGGTCCTGTTCATCGCGGGCAACCTGCTGTCCGCGGTCGCGCCGACGTACGAGGTCATGCTCCTCGGGCGCGTCGTCGCGGCGCTGTGCCACGGCGCGTTCTTCGGGATCGGCGCCGTGGTGGCGGCCGACCTCGTCGCGCCCGAGAAGCGTGCCGGCGCCATCTCCGTCATGTTCGCCGGGCTGACCATCGCGAACGTGCTCGGCGTCCCGTTCGGCACGTTCCTCGGCCAGGCCGCCGGGTGGCGCGCGACGTTCTGGGCCATCACCGCCATCGGCGTCGTCGCGCTCGCCGGGATCGCGCTGCTCGTCCCGTCGCGGGTCGGGTCGCCCGACGGCGCCCCCGCGCCCGGCGGGAGCACCTCGCCCGGGACGGACCGCGCGTCGGGCAGCACCGGGCTGCGCGGTGAGCTCGCCGCGTTCCGCAGCGCGCAGGTGTGGTTCTCGATCGCGATCACCGTGCTCGGGTTCGGCGGGATGTTCGGCGCGTTCACGTACATCGCCTTCACGCTCACCGAGGTGGGCGGGTTCACGTCGGCGTCGGTCCCGTGGCTGCTCGTGCTGTTCGGCGGCGGGCTGTTCGTCGGCAACCTCGTCGGCGGGCGTGCGGCCGACCGTCGCCTCGGCACGACGCTCGTGGTGCTGTTCGCGGCGCTCACCGTGGTGCTGGGCGTCTTCGCGCTCACCGCGACGAGCCAGGTGATGACCGTCGTGAGCCTCGTCCTCATGGGCGCCTTCGGGTTCGCGACCGTCCCCGGGCTCCAGATGCGCGTGATGTCCTACGCGCAGGGCGCGCCCACCCTCGCCTCGGGCGCGAACATCGCCGCCTTCAACGTCGGCAACGCGCTGGGCGCCTGGATCGGCGGCCTGACCATCGCCGCCGGGCTCGGCTTCACGTCGCCCCTGTGGGCGGGGGCCGCGATGACGGCCGTCGGGCTCGTCGTCCTGCTCGTCGCGGTCAAGGCCCGCGGCGGCGAGTGGTCGCGTGCTGTGCGGCCCCCGCGCGACGCGGTGCCCGCGCCCACGCCGGAGGCACCGGCCGCCGTCTGACACGACGATCCGCCGAGGTAGAGCCCTGGTTCGCCGAGGTAGAGCCCCGGTCATGACCAGGGCTCTACCTCGGCGAACCAGAGCTCTACCTCGGCAGGGTGGGGTCAGCGGGGGTGGACGCGGACCTCCGCGGCCTTGACGACGAACCAGACGTGCTCGCTCGGGGTCAGGCGCAGCTCCGCCACGGCGCGCGGCGTGAGGTCCGCGGCGAGGTGCGGGGCGTCGTGCCCGACGGCGGTCGTCGCCCCCGCCGCCAGGTCGCCCGGGCTCCCGGTCGCCACGCGTCCCCACACGCGCAGCAGCGGCCCGTGCGGCTCGACGCTCGTCACGACGACCCGGTATGCGTTGCGGGGGCTGCCCTCGGGCGTCGCCCGGTGGACCGCGACCGTGCGGGGCTCGAACACCGCGACGGCCCCGGTCCCAACCGCGAGCGGCTCGCCCGCCGTCCCGCGCACCCGGACCTCCGTGCCGTCGACGGCGAGGGTCGCCTCGCGTGCGGCGGCCTCCTCGTCCGGTGCCGCCTCGGTCGGGACGAGAGCCGCGTCCGCCCCGCCGGGGCCCGGCCCGCCCTGCTCCGTCCCGATGCTCCCCACCGTGACGGGCTCCGGCACGGCGACGTGCACGACCGTCCCCGCGAGCAGGTTGACGCCCGCGAGGCGGGCCGCGAACCGGGACCGCGGCCGGGTGAGCACCTGGTCCACGGGCCCGTCCTCGACGACCCGACCCGCGTCCAGCACGACGACGCGGTCGGCGAGCAGCAGCACGTCGAGCAGGTCGTGCGTCACCAGGAGCGTGGTGCGGGGCTGCTCGCGCTGCGCGTGGTGCAGCACCGACCGCACGTGCTGCGCGACGCCGACGTCGAGCGAGGCGAGCGGCTCGTCGAGCAGGAGAACGCGCGGGTCGGTGACGAGCGCCCGGGCGATCGCGACGCGCTGCGCCTGCCCGCCGGAGAGGTCGGTCGAGCGCCGCGGCGCGAGGTCGGCGGCGCCGACACGGGCGAGCGCGGACCGGGCGTCGCGCCGGGCGCGGGCGCGCGGCACTCCTCGCGCCCGGAGGCCGAACGCGACATTGTCCTCGACCGACAGGTTCTCGAACAGCAGCGGCCGCTGACTCAGCCACGCGAGCCGGCGGCGCCGCGGCGCGACCCGCGTGACGTCGTCGTCACCGACGGCGACCCGGGCGTCGTGCACGTCGCCGGGCAGGAGGAGGCCCGCGACCACCTGCACGAGCGTCGACTTGCCCGCGCCGTTCTCGCCGAGCACCGCGACGACCTCGCCCGGCGCGAGGGCGAGGTCGACGTCGAGCCCGCGCTCCGGCACGACGGCACGCACGGCGAGCGCGGCGGGGGCTGTGTCGGCGCGCGGCGTCGGCTCGACGCCGGGTGCAGCCGCCCGGTCGGCGCCGCTCCTGGGCGAGACGTCCTCCTGGACGACCCCGCCGCCGTCGGGCAGAGCGCCCGACGCGACCGGGGCGCCTCTCCGCGGACGGGTCGGGCGCGCACCCGGGCCGCCGAGCACGCGCGGGCCGTGGACGGCCGCGGTGATGAGCACCGCGACGACGACGAGCACGAACGAGAGCGCGACGGCGGCGTCCGGGTCGGCGCTGCGCTGGAGGTAGATCTCCAGCGGCAGGGTCTGCGTGACCCCCTGGAGGGCGCCCGCGAACGTGATGGTGGCGCCGAACTCCCCGAGCGCCCGCGCGAACGCGAGCACCGCGCCCGACAGCAGCCCGGGCAGCACGCGCGGGAGCGTGACGCGGCGCAGCACCGTCGTCGGCCGGGCGCCGAGCGTCGCCGCCACGTCCTCGAGCCGCGTGTCCTGCGTGCGCAGCGCGCCCTCGAGGCTCAGCACGAGGAACGGCAGCGCCACGAACGTCTGGGCCAGCACGACGGCCGTCGTCGTGAACGCGATCTCGATCCCCAGCACCTCGAGGTGCTGGCCGATCAGCCCGCGGCGCCCGAACGTGTGGAGCAGCGCGATGCCCCCGACGACCGGGGGCAGCACGAGCGGCAGCAGCACGAGGGCGCGCGCGACGCGCTGCCCGGGGAACGTCGTGCGCGCGAGGACGAGCGCCATGGGCGTGCCGAGCAGCACGCAGCACAGCGTCGCGACGAGCGCGGTGCGCAGGGACAGCCCGAGAGCGTCGAGCGCGGCCGGCGACGTCACGAGGGCCCAGAAGCCGCCGGTCCCGTCCGGCCCCGGCGCCAGCTCGACGCGCGCGACCATCGCCGCCACGGGGACGACGACGAACAGCGCGCCGAGCAGCGCCGGGGCGAGGACCCAGCGAGGGAGGCCGCGCATCAGGGCCTGCGAGGAAGGGCGGACGTCACGGCGCCGCCGCATCCGGGGCGCCGAAGCCCGCGGCGGCGAGGGCGGCCTGCCCGGCGTCGCCGGTCACGAGGTCGACCCAGGCCTGCGCGAGCGCGACCTGCTCCGGGCCGGACTCCCCGGCGGCCGCGACGAGCGCGATCGGGTAGACGTTGAGCGCGGCGTCGGTCTCGGGCACGTCGACCACGTCGACGGCGTCGCCCGCGAGGGTCGCGTCCGTGACGTACACGAGGCCCGCGTCGGCCTCGCCCGACGTCACCTTGGCGAGGACGTCCGTGACGTTGGCCTCCTCGCTCACGCGGTGGACGGTG
>JAQSXO010000137.1 GCA_029256625.1 Cellulosimicrobium sp.
CCCTCGAGCACCGCCCGTTCTCCGTCGCCGTCCCGCAGGCCGACCTGGACGACCTGCGCGAGCGCCTCGAGCGGACCCGCTTCGCGCCGGCCGCGCCCGGCGACTCCTGGGACTACGGAACGCCCGAGTCCTACCTGCGCGACATGGTCGGGCGCTGGACGTCGTTCGACTGGCGCGCCGTCGAGGCCCGGGTCAACGCCTACCCGGGCTTCCGCACGGAGATCGACGGCCAGCCGATCCACTACCTGCACGTGCGCTCGCAGCACGAGGACGCGACGCCGCTCCTGCTCGCGCACACCTACCCGGGCTCGATCCTCGACTTCCTCGACATGATCGAACCGCTCGTCGACCCCGTCGCGCACGGCGGCCGGCCCGAGGAGGCGTTCCACCTCGTGATCCCGTCCATGCCGGGCTTCGGGTTCTCCACGCCCGTCGTCGGGGGCACGGACTGGACCATGGCGCGCGTGGCTCGCGCCTACGACGTGCTCATGCGCGACCTCGGCTACGCGTCCTACGGCATCCACGGGAGCGACGGCGGCGCGATGGTCTCGCGCGAGCTCGCGATCCTCGACCCCGAGGGCTTCCTCGGGGCCCACGTGCTCCAGCTCTTCTCCTTCCCGTCCGGCGCGCCGGGCGAGATGGACGGCTTCGGCGAGAAGGAGTTCGCGGCGCTCGGTCACCTCCAGTGGTTCCAGTCCGTAGGCGCGTACAACACGATGAACGCGTCCCGGCCGCAGACGATGGCCGCGGGCCTCGCCGACTCGCCCGTCGCCGTCCTCGCCTACCACGAGCTGTTCGAGAGCTTCGGCAACGGGACGAGCCTCGTGAGCGCCGACCAGGTGCTCGCGCAGGCGACGCTCTACTGGCTGACCAACTCCTACGCGACGGCCGCGCGCTACCACTACGCGGAGCAGCGCTCCGGTGCCGAGCCGGTCATGAGCCAGGGCCGGATCGGCGTCGCCGTCTTCAAGGACGACTTCCAGACGATCCGTGCGTTCGCCGAGCGTGACAACGCCCGGATCGAGCACTGGTCCGAGTACCCGCGCGGCGGCCACTACGCGTCGCTCGAGGTCCCGCTCGACGTCGTCGCCGACCTCCGGGTGTTCTTCGCCTGACTCGCGCGATCGGCGAGGACGGGGTGACGCGCCCTCGACCACGACGTCGCTGTCGTCATCGGCCGGATGACGACAGCGACGTCGTGCTCGGCGCAGAATGGGGCGGTGCTCGACCGACCCGTCACCCGCCTCGACCTCGTCCCGCGCCGCGTCCGGGTGCACGCCGTGCAGGAGACGTCCGGCGCGCTGCGGCGCATCACGTTCCGCGACGCCGCCCCGGCCGTCCACGACGACCGGCGGGCGGCCGGGCCGGGTGCCGACGGCTCGCGCGGGGCCACGCTCGCGGCGCTGCACGCCCCGGGCCCGGACGACCACGTCAAGGTCTTCCTGCCCGACCCGACGACCGGCGTCCTGCATGCCCCGACGCTCACCGCCGACGGCGCGCTCCAGCGCCCGACCGGCGTCGTGTCGATCTCGCGCGAGCTGACGGTCCGGGCGACGCGGGTCGTCGACGGGGTCGCGGAGGTCGACGTCGACTGGGTGCTGCACGGCGGCGGCGACCCGGGCGCGCCGCCCACCGGCGAGGGCGGACCGGCGTCCGCCTGGGCGGCCCGAGCCCAGGTCGGCGACGAGGTCGTGCTCGCCGGCCCGACGACGAGCCGCGGCGTGCCCGACGGCGTCGCGCGGCTGCTGCTCGTCGGGGACGAGGCCGGGCTGCCGGCGCTCGCCCGGTGGGTCGACGCCGTCGGGATGGACGTGCCGGTGACGGCGATCGTCGAGATCGGTGACGACGTGGACGAGGCGTTCGTCGAGGACGAGCTCGGCCGCGCGACGGTCGAGCTCCTCTACCGCACCGACGGTCCCGGCCAGCTCGCCGAGGCGGTGCGCGCGCTCGGCCCGCTCGACGCCGACGAGTACGTGTTCGGCGCCGGCGAGGCGACCGACCTCGCACAGGTCCGCCGCGACCTGCGGCGGGGCGGCGCGCGTCCCGACCAGCTCGCCCTCCACGGCTACTGGCGCCGCGGCGTGGTCAACCTCGACCCCGAGGCACCGCTGGACCCGACCGACCCCGACTGAGCGCGCGTCGTCTGCCGGAGGCGTAAACCGGCTGCGGGTGATCCCGCGCCGGGGGAGAGTGAGGCCATGACGCGTCTCCTGGTCCTCGGCGGCTCCGACTTCGTGGGGCGCGCCGTCGTCGACGACGCCCTCGCCCGCGGGTGGGACGTCACGGTCCTCAACCGGGGCAGCACGCCCGTGCCGGACGGCGTCCGGCAGCTCGTCGGCGACCGCACCCGGCCGGACGGTCTCGACGCGCTGCACGCCGACGACGTCCCGCAGAAGTGGGACGTCGTGGTGGACACGTGGTCGTGGGCGCCCGTCGCGGTGCGCGACGCGGCGCGCGTGCTCGCGGGCCGGATCCCCGGCGACAACCGGTACGTCTACGTGTCGTCGCGCTCGGTGTACCCGTTCCCGCCCGCACGCGGCGCCGACGAGACCGCCGCGCTCGTCGAGGGCGACCCGGAGGACGAGGCGTCCGACGACTACGCGCGGGCCAAGCGGGGCGCGGAGATCGCCGCGACGGACGCGCTCGGCGACCGGGCGATCCTGCTCCGCGCAGGCCTGATCCTCGGACCGCGCGAGAACGTCGGCCGCCTGCCGTGGTGGCTGCGGCGCGTCGCGCGCGGCGGGCCGGTGCTCGCGCCCGGACCGGCGGACCTGCCGCTGCAGTACGTCGACGCGCGAGACCTCGCGGCGTTCGCGCTCGACGCGGCGCTCGCGGGCGCGTCGGGACCGGTCGACGTCGTCAGCGCCCCGGGGCACACGACCATGGGTGAGCTGCTCGCGGCGTGCGTCGAGGCGACGGCCGACGACGCGGCGGCGGCCGGGAACCCGCCCGCCGAGCTCGTCTGGGTCGAGCCGGAGGTCGTGCTCGCGGCGGGCATCGAGCCGTGGAGCCAGCTCCCGGTCTGGCTCCCGCCGGGCGAGCTGCACGACGCGCTCCACGGCTCCGACACGTCGCGCGCGTACGCCCTCGGGCTCCGCCCCCGGGACGTGCGCGAGACCGTGCGCGACACCTGGGCGTGGCTCCGCGCGCTCGACGCCGCGGGCGAGGCGACGCCGCAGCGCGTGGACCGCCCCGCCGTCGGGCTCCCGCCCGACCTCGAGGCGGCCGCGCTCCACGCCGCCGCCGGTTGACCCGCAGAACCGCAGGCTACCGACCCGCCGACGGGCCGCCGTCGAGCACGACCCTGCCCGCCGCCGAACATGACATGAAGGACGTTTCCGACCGGATAACGACCTTCATGTCGTGTTCGGCGCGGTGGCGCGGGCCGGGGGCGGGGCGCGGTCAGCCCTCCGCGAGGAGCTCGCGCACGCGCGGGATCACCTGGGTGCCGTAGAGCTCGATGCTGCGGAGCATGGCCGAGTGGGGGAGCGTGCCGGTCGAGTACTTGAGGTCGAACCGGCCGGCACCGAGGAGCCGCACCGTCCGGGCGATCTTGCGCGCGACCGTCTCGGGCGAGCCGACGTAGAGCGACCCGTCGCGCACGTCGTGGGCGAAGCGCCCGCGGTGGTAGGCGGGCCAGCCGCGCTCACGGCCGATGCGGTTGTTCATCGCCGCGAAGTGCTCGTAGACCTCCTCCTGCGCCTGCTCGTCCGTGTCGGCGACGTGGCCGGGCGAGTGGACACCGACCGGCAGCACCGGGTTGCCGAGCTCCTCGACGGCGCGGTGGTAGAGGTCCACGTAGGGCCGGAACCGCTCGGGCTCGCCGCCGATGATCGCGAGCATGAGGCCGAGCCCGTGCCGCGCGGTCCGCACGACCGACTCGGGCGAGCCGCCCACGCCGACCCACGTCCGGAGCCGACCGCTTTCCGTCTTGGGCCAGACCTCCTGGTCGGCGAGCCCGGCGCGGGTCGTGCCGGACCACGTGACCGGCCCCTCGTCGAGCAGGTGGACGAACAGGTCCAGCTTCTCCTCGAACAGCACCTCGTAGTCGGCGAGGTCGTACCCGAACAGCGGGAACGACTCGATGAACGACCCGCGCCCGAGGATGACCTCCGCGCGCCCGCCGGACAGCGCGTCGAGCGTCGAGAACCGCTCGAACACGCGCACCGGGTCGTCCGAGCTGAGCACGGTCACCGCCGACCCGAGCCGGATGCGCGACGTCCGCGTCGCGATCCCCGCGAGCACGACCTCCGGCGCGCTGATCGCGAAGTCCGCGCGGTGGTGCTCGCCGACGCCGAAGAAGTCGACGCCGACCTGGTCCGCGAGGACCGCCTCCTCGACGACGTCGCGGATGGTGCGCGCCCCGCTGAGGAGCGCACCGTCCGGGCCGGCTGTCACGTCGCCGAACGTGTCGAGGCCGAGCTCGACGGCGACGGGGTCGGCAGGCGCGTGCTCGGGTGCGGTCGGGGAGGTCGTGTCGTCGGTCATCGTCTGCTCCTGCGGTCGGGCGACCGTCGGGGGACCGGTGCTCTCACCGGCGGCGCGGTCGTGCGCCGTCTCAACCGTGCCGGGTCCGTCCTTCTTCCGCGACCCGTCCGGTCCCGCGGCGACTCGCTGCCGGGGCACGACGACGGCCGCCGCCCCGGGAGGGACGACGGCCGTCGGGCGTGGCGCCGGCGTGCGGCGCGCCGACTCAGTAGGTCGAGACGTCGCCGCTCGCGACGAGCGCCGCGATGGCGACGATGTAGATGATGAAGCCGATGGCGCCGAGCACGGTGAAGATGATGCTGAGGATGAGACCCCACTTGGCGAGCTGGTTGTCGAAGCCCGCCTCCTTGCTCTTCTTGCGCGCGATCGCGCTGACGACGATGCCCGCGATCGCGAAGACGAACGCGAGGACGAAGCCGACGATGCCGAGGGTCTTGCCCGGGTCCTCGATCGGGGCCGAGTAGCCGGCGGGGGCCTGCGGGGCGGCGGGGTACTGCTGGGCCATGGTTCTTCTGCTTTCTGGTGGGGCCGACGTGGTCGAGTCCGGACGGGGCGCGGGCGAGGTGTCGTCCGCGCGACTGCGGGCCTCATTGTGGGGCATCGCGCGTGTGCCTGAACAGGGGGAGTTCTCCCCGATGTCCGTGAAAGAGCGACAAAAGGGATAGGGGCGACGTACTACCCCGCCGTGGGGTCGCTCGGGGCGTAGAGCCGCACCGCACCGTGCCGCATCGTGAGACGGACGGTGACCGGGCCGTCACCCGCGGCCCCGTCGAGCGCGAGCGTCTCGCCGTCGTGCGCGAGCACCACGGGCGGCGACGCGCCTGCCCCGGACGAGGCCCCGCCGTCGGGCACCGGGCCCTCGGGCCCGACCACGGCGCCCCGGGCGGGGAACCGCAGCTCGAGCGTGGGGACGACCGTCGCGTCGACGACCAGGTGGTTGCGGACGCCGGGCACCCGTCGCGCGACCCGCGTCCCGGTGTCGCCCGCGGCGACCTCGAGGAACGTGCGGAGCCGGCTCGCGCGACGTTCGGCGCGGGCCGTGCGGACGTCGAGCACGCCGTCGTCGAGCCGGTGGCGCTCGACGGGCGCGAGGCTCTGCGGAAAGTAGCGGTTGACGCCCGCGAAGAGCGACCAGTACTCGCCCTCGTGGCCCTCGACCGACATCCGCACGCGATGCGCCCGCCGCAGCACGCGGGCCGCGGCGAGCACCGCCGCAGGCCACTTGCCGAGGCGGTGCTCGTGCTTCTCGCGCTCCGTGACGAGCTCCGGGTAGACCCCGGCGGAGAACGTGTTGAGCACGGTCCGCGGCGGCCCGTCGTGCCCGTCGACCTCGAGGTCCGCGACGTCGATCGTCACGCCCGAGCCGGTGCGGACCGCCTCGGCCGTCGCGGTCGTCGACGTGAGGTCGGCGGCGCGCGCGAAGTGGTTGAGCGTGCCGCCGGGGAAGACCGCGAGCGGGAGGTCGTGCGCGCGGGCCGCCGCGGCGGCCGTGGCGACGGTCCCGTCGCCGCCGCTGATGCCGAGCGCCCGGGCACCGCGCCCGGCGGCCTCGTCGAAGAGACGCCGGAGGTCGTCGCCCTCGCCGAGCACGTGCACGTCCGCGCGCGGCAGGTTCGCGCGCAGCGCGGCGAGCGGGTCCTCCTTGCGCAGGCGGCCCGACCCCGCGGCCGGGTTGACGACGACGAAGAGGCCCGCGCCGTCGTCGAGCGCCGGGACGACGGCGGGCGGGCCCGCGGGGACGTCCGGGCCGCGCTCGGCCCGGCCCGGTACGAGGGTGCGACCGACCAGCGCGACCCCCGCCCCGAGCGCGGCGCCCGCGGCGACGTCGGAGAACCAGTGCGCGCCGGTGTGCAGCCGCGAGTACATCACCGCGCCGGCGAGCGGAGCGAGCGCGAGGCCCAGCGACGGCCACTCGGTCGCGACGCCCGCGACGAACGCCGCCGCGGACGCCGAGTGACCGGACGGGAACGACGGCGACGTCGGCGGGTCGGCGAGGCGGCGCCACAGCGGCAGCAGCTCGAGCGACGGTCGTTCGCCGCCGAACACGGTCTTGCCGACGACGTTCGCCAGGAGGCTCGAGACGAGCAGCGAGCCGTAGCCGCGCAGCGCGGCCTCGCGCCCGCGCCGGCCCGTCGCGGCGATCCCGAGGGCCGTGCCCGCCCACAGCACGCTGCGGTCGGCCGCGGCCGACAGGCGCGAGAGCGCGGCGTCGGCGAGGGGGCCGAGCGCACGCCGGTTGGTCCAGTCGTTGATCGCGCGGTCGAGCCGCGCGACCTGGGGGAGCGCCTCGTGCGGCTTGACTATCCCGGTGACGCGAGGCATCTCGCCATCGTAGGAAGGGCCGTGCGGTACCGCGCGCCGACGACGGCCGAGCGGGTCAGACGCCCGCGCGGCTCGTCTCGCCGCGGAGCGCGTCGATGTGGGCCTGCAGCCGCTCCAGCGTGACGGCGACGCCCTCGCCCGCGTCGTGCGCGAGGTCGGTCACGTGCCGGAGCTGCGCGGACGCCGCGTCGAGGGCGACCTGGGCGTCGGCCAGCGCGACGGCGGCCCGCCCGTCGGCGGCCTCGTCGCCGTCGGTCGCGCGGTCGAGCGCGGAGCGGGCCTCGTCCGTCGCGGCCTGGACCGACTCGACCGCGTCGAGCACGTCGTTGCGGAGGACGGGGTGGAGGGCGGGGAGCTGGGCGTGGACGCGGTCGAGGTCGTCACCGATGGTCTCGGTCTGCACCTGCGCGTCGGCGATGAGCTGCTGGACCTCGGCGGCGCTCGCCGTCGAGCACATCGGGAGCATCATGGCCAGCGCGAGCAGGCTCGCCGCGGCGAACCGGGCGGACGTGCGCGTGCGCTGCGGCGTCGTGGGCTCGCTCGTCCTCGCTGACATGGCACCCAGTCTCCCGGGCGAACCTGAGAAGAGCCAGGGAATCGTGGGCGAATTCATGGAGATTTCGCACACAGCGCACGTGGGCGACACGTCGCCCGACGTCCGGAACGGGCGCGGTCCCGCCGGGCGGACGGGTCAGACGCGGACGAGGCGCCGGCGTCGGGCGGCGGCCAGACGGCTCCCGATCAAGCCGTGCCGAGGGCTGAACAGGTACGCGAGGGCGAACGCGACGCCGAGCGCGACGACGACGGTGCCGCCCGACGCCGTGTCGAGGTAGTAGCTGACGTAGATGCCCACGACCCCGCACACCGCAGCGACGAGCGGCGAGATCCACAGCATCCGCGAGAACCGGTCGGTGAGCAGGTAGGCCGTCGCGCCGGGCGTGATGAGCAGCGCGACCACCAGCACGACCCCGACCGCCTGGAGCGCGACGACGACCGTCAGCGCGAGCAGCCCGAGGAGCAGCGCGCCGAGCCGCCGCGGCGACAGGCCGATCGCGTGCGCGTGGGTCGGGTCGAACGCGTAGAGCGTGAGGTCGCGGCGCTTGAGCACGACGACCGCGAGGGTCACCGCGCCGAGGACCAGCACCTGCAGCAGGTCGGCGCGCGACACCCCGAGGAGGTTGCCGAACAGGATGTGGTTGAGGTCGGTCTGGCTCGGCGTCACGGAGATGAGCACGAGGCCCAGCGCGAACAGCGTCGTGAACACGACCCCGATGGCCGCGTCCTCCTTCACGCGGCTCGTGTCCCGGACCGCGCCGATGAGCAG
>JAQSXO010000561.1 GCA_029256625.1 Cellulosimicrobium sp.
GAGACGACGGCGCGTGCCGCGTCGGTGAGTAGTCCCAGCCATCGGTTGCGTGCCACGCGCGCACCCTACCGGGCGTGCCTCGCCGTGGTCAGGGCGGTCAGGCGGTCAGGGTGTGATGTGCCCGGCGAGCGCGGCGAGCAGAGCGTCGGCGTCGCCGTCCACCACCACGTCGGCCGCGGCAGGTGCGAGCCGTCCCCACAGCAGGAGCGCGAGCTCGCGCGCGGGTGCCGACGCCGTCGCTGCCGGCTCGCCGTCGCCGATGACCCACGACCGCCCGGCGTCGGTGGCCCGGAGCGCGACGGGCAGGGCGAGCGGCTTCGCGCGGCCGAGGCGGACCTGGCGAGGCGCCATGACCGTGACCACCTCGTCCACGGTGTCCGCCCAGACGGTGGGGTCGACGTCGTCCACCGCGGAGCCGACGGCAGCACGCAGGTCGTGCAGGTGCACGAGCGTCTCGTGGGCCTGACGGCGGTGCCAGAAGCGCACGGTCGAGGCAGGGTCGTCCGTCTCGAGGAGCGTCCACGCCGGGGCGTCCGGGTCGAGCGCGGCGAGCGTCGTGCGCAGCTCCGCCGCCTGCTCGGCGTAGAACGGAGCGAGGTCGGACGGGCCGGGCCCGAGCGGCGCCTCCTGCTGGCGTCGGGCCTGCGCGGCCGCCCAGTTGTGGACGCTCCCGACGTGCTCGACCAGGTCGCGGACCCGCCACCCGGCGCACGCCGGGACCGGCGTTTCCGGGTCGGCGTCGCGGATCTCGGCGAGGAACGCGTCCTGGAGGCGGGACAGCAGCGCGAGGTGGTCGAGGGGGTCGTCCATGGCGGGAGTATGCCCGCGGCGGACGGACGGCGTCAGTCCGCCGCGGGTATCGGCCGCACGACCCTCCGTCGGGACCGCTCAGCCGGCGAGGACGGCGTCCACCTCGCGCAGGAAGTCGTCGAGGTCGCCGGGGTCGCGCGACGTGACGAGCGTGTAGCCGTCGTCGTCCCGCACGACCGACCGGTCGACCCAGGCCCCGCCGGCGTTGAGCACGTCGGTCTCGAGCGAGGGGTAGCTCGTGAGCGTCTTGCCCTCGACCGCCGCCGCCTCGACGAGCGCCCAGGGGCCGTGGCAGATCGCCGCGACCGGCTTGCCCGCGGACGTGAACGCGCGCACGATGCTCACCGCGTCGTCCTGGAGGCGCAGCGCGTCGGCGTTGATCGTGCCACCGGGCACGAGCAGCAGGTCGTACCCGGCGGGGTCGGCGTCGGCGTGCGTGAGCGTCGGCGTGACGCTGCGGCCGGGGTCCTTGTCGCCCACCAGGGTCTGCACGTCGTCCGCGGACACCGCGGCGACGTCGACCTCCACACCCTCGCCGCGCAGGTGCTCGAGGGGGACCACGAGCTCGTCCTGCTCGACCCCGTAGTTCGTCACGATCGCCAGCACGCGACGTCCGCGTGGGCGGCCGGAGGTCCGGTGCGCGGTGTCCTGGGCCATGAGCGCTCCTCTCGTCACCGGTCGGCCCGGTGCGGCCGGCCGGTCCTCCACGCTAGGTCGGCTCGTGGCGCCCCGCAGGGCGGGCGGGTGCCGGACGCAGGACGTGGGACAATGGATGCTCCCGCCCGCCCGAGAGCGACCGTCGGCGCGCCCGCCCCCGAGCGCGCGGCCCGACCCGCACGCCACTCCCAGGAGCGCACCCGCGTTGTCCCCGATCCCCAGCGCCCAGCTGAGCACCCGCATCCAGCCCCAGTACCTCGACCGCATGGACATCGAGCGGGAGCGCGGCATCACCATCAAGTCGCAGGCCGTCCGCATGCCGTGGGCGGTCGTCGAGGACGGGGTCGAGACCCCGCACGCGCTGAACATGATCGACACCCCGGGCCACGTCGACTTCACGTACGAGGTGTCGCGCTCGCTCGCCGCGTGCGAGGGCGCGGTGCTGCTCGTCGACGCGGCGCAGGGGATCGAGGCGCAGACCCTCGCGAACCTGTACCTCGCGATGGAGAACGAGCTCGAGATCATCCCGGTGCTCAACAAGATCGACCTGCCGGCCGCGCAGCCCGAGAAGTACGCCGAGGAGCTCGCGAACCTCGTCGGTGGCGACCCGGACGACGTGCTCAAGGTCTCCGGCAAGACGGGTGCGGGCGTCGAGGTGCTGCTCGACCGCATCGTCGAGCGCGTCCCCGCCCCCGTGGGCGACGCCGACGCCCCGGCGCGGGCGATGATCTTCGACTCCGTCTACGACACCTACCGCGGCGTCGTGACGTACGTGCGCGTCATCGACGGGAACCTCAACCCGCGCGAGCGCATCGTCATGATGTCGACGCGCGCGACGCACGAGCTGCTCGAGATCGGCGTCATCTCGCCCGAGCCGATCGTCACGAAGGGCCTGGGCGTCGGCGAGGTCGGCTACCTCATCACGGGCGTGAAGGACGTGCGCCAGTCCAAGGTCGGCGACACGGTGACGAACGCCGCGAAGCCCGCGGCGGACGCCCTCGGCGGGTACTCGGACCCCAAGCCGATGGTCTTCTCGGGCCTGTACCCGATCGACGGCACCGACTACCCGGTGCTGCGCGACGCGCTCGACAAGCTCAAGCTCAACGACGC
>JAQSXO010000002.1 GCA_029256625.1 Cellulosimicrobium sp.
GATCACCTGGTCGAGCTGGTGCTCGTTCATCTTGCCGTGCGCGACGCCCACGCGGGCCTCGGGGACGAGCTCGCGCAGCCGCGACGCGGTGCGCTCGATTGTCTCGACCTTGTTGTGCACGTAGAACACCTGGCCCTCGCGCAGGAGCTCGCGGCGTAGCGCCGCGGCGATCTGCTTCTCCTCGTACGCCCCGACGTACGTGAGGACGGGGTGCCGCTCCTCCGGCGGGGTCGCGAGCGTCGACATCTCGCGGATGCCCGTGACGGCCATCTCGAGCGTGCGCGGGATCGGGGTCGCGGACATGGCGAGCACGTCCACGTTGGTGCGCAGCTGCTTGAGCGTCTCCTTGTGCTCGACGCCGAACCGCTGCTCCTCGTCGATGATCCTTGAACCGCACGCTCCCCGTGATGAGCCGGTGCGTGCCGATGACGACGTCGACCGTGCCCTTGCGCAGCCCGTCCACGACCTCCTCCGACTCCTTGGCCGACTGGAAGCGCGAGAGCGCCTTGACGGTCACGGGGAAGCCCGCGTACCGCTCGGAGAACGTCTCGAGGTGCTGCTGGACGAGGAGCGTCGTCGGCACGAGCACCGCGACCTGCTTGCCGTCCTGGACGGCCTTGAACGCCGCTCGGATCGCGATCTCGGTCTTGCCGTAGCCGACGTCGCCGCACACCAGACGGTCCATGGGGACCGTCTTCTCCATGTCCGCCTTGACCTCGTCGATCGTCGCGAGCTGGTCGGGCGTCTCGACGTACGCGAACGCGTCCTCGAGCTCGCGCTGCCACGGCGTGTCGGCGCCGAACGCGTGGCCCTGCGTCGCCATGCGGGCGCTGTAGAGCCGGATGAGCTCGCCCGCGATCTCCTTGACGTGCTTGCGCGCGCGGGACTTCGTCTTGGCCCAGTCCGCGCCGCCCATCTTGTTGAGGCTCGGCGACTCGCCTACTCGCGCGTCGCGGCGTTGCCGCCCGTGCCGAGCGTGCGCTGCACGAGCTCGACGAACCGCCCCACGCCGTGCTGCTCGTGCACGACGAAGTCGCCCGCCTTGAGCTGGAGCGGGTCGACGACGTTGCGACGCCGGCTGGGCATCTTGCGCATGTCGCGCGTGCTCGTGCCGGCGCGGCCCGTGAGGTCGGCCTCGGAGAAGACGGCGAGCCGCAGCTCGGGCGCGACGAAGCCCTTGCCGACCATCGCCGGCGTGACGAGGACGATGCCGCCCTCGGGCTCGTCGTCGAGGCGCGGCACGAGGCGCGCGGGCGTGTCGACCGCACCGAGCTGCTCGACCATGCGCTTGGCCGGGCCGTGGCCCTCAGTCGTGAGAACGAGCCGCCAGCCCGCGTGCTGCAGCCCGCGCACATCGTCCAGGGCGCGCGACACGTCGCCACGGTAGGACTCGACGTCGCGCGCGCCGATCGTGAAGGTCGGGACGCCGTCCGCGCTCTCGCCCACGTGCGCGGCCGTCGTGCCCGGCGCCGCCGTCCCGCCGCCGGCGACCGGCGCGCCGTCCTCGGGCGCGACGTCCAGGTCCGGGTTGTCGAGCGCGAACGAGGAGAGCGTCCACCAGCCCAGGCCGCGGCGCTGCGCGACCGCACGCACCTCCGAGAACGTCTCGAACGACGCCGCCGACAGGTCGACGGGCGCCTTGCCGCCCGCGACGGCGCCGGTCCACGCCGCGGCGAGGAACTCCTCCGTCGTCGCGACGAGGTCGTGGGCGCGGCGGCGCACGCGCTCGGCGTCGTCCACGACGAGCAGCGCGTCGTCGGGCACGAGCTCGAGCACCGGCACCATGCGGTCCACGAGGACCGGCGCGAGCGACTCCATGCCCTCCACCGCGACGCCCGCGGCCAGCTTGTCCAGCATCTCCGTCGCGCCCGGCAGGTCCTCGACGAGCGCCGCGGCCCGCGCCCGCACCGACTCGGTGAGCAGGACCTCGCGGCACGGCGGCGCCCACAGCCCGTGCTCCGCGATCTCGAGGCTGCGCTGGTCCGCGACCGCGAACCAGCGGATCTCCGAGACCTCGTCGCCCCAGAACTCGACGCGCAGCGGGTGGTCCTCGGTCGGCGGGAACACGTCGAGGATGCCGCCGCGCACGGCGAACTCGCCGCGCCGCTCGACCATGTCCACGCGCGTGTAGGCCGCCGCGACCAGCCGCTCCGCGACGTCGGTGAGGTCGGCCGTCGACCCGGCGTGCAGCTCGACCGGGGCGAGCTCGCCCAGCCCGTCCACGACCGGCTGCAGGAGCGCGCGCACCGGCATGACGAGCACGCGGACGGGCCCCGACGGCCCGACCTCGGGGTCCGGGTGGGCGAGCCGGCGGAACACGGCGATGCGCCGGGCGACCGTGTCCGCCCGCGGGCTCAGCCGCTCGTGCGGCAGCGTCTCCCAGCTCGGCAGCACCGCGACGACGTCGGCCAGCTCGTCCGGGAGGTAGGCGCGCACGCTCGCCGCGAGCTCGTCCGCGTCGCGCCCGGTCGCGGTGACCACGACGAGCGGGCGCGATCCCGCCGCCCACCCCGCGCCCGACGGCGCCCGGTCGCCCGCGGCGTCGACCGTCGGCTCGTCGACGGGACCCGTGGCCCGTGCCCCCGCCATCGCGGCGAGCAGCGGCGGGCGCGCGCCCGCCGGGCCGACCACGTCGGCCTCGCCGCGGGCGCGCACGTGCTCGACCGCCGCCGTCGCGGCGGGGTCGGCGAGCAGCGCGGGCAGGATGCCGGTGAGGTTCATGCGGTGAGGTCCCTCCGAGGACGGTGGTCGGGAGCGTCGGCGGTCACGCACGGGGCGGGCCCGGGTCGAGGACGGTGCCGGACGGGCTGAGGACACGACGGGGCAGCACGAACGGCCCGGACCGAGGCTCTCCGAGGCGGTGAGCGGGTCCGGGCTGGGGTCGTGCTGGACGACGCAGTTCAGCGTACGCCTCGACACCCACACCCGGCGGGCGCGGGTGAATTCCGCACGCGAGGCGGACGTCTCGGACGCCGACCCTGGTGCCGTCCGCCGCCCGGCAGGCACACTCGTTCTCGACGGTCGTCCGGCCGCCCACGCCCGCACGGGGAGGCGAGCCGATGAAGCCACCACCCGCCGGCCGGTTCCTGCCGATCGACGCGATGCGCGGGGCCGCGTCCGTCTCGGTCCTCCTCTTCCACCTGTTCCGCAGCCCGCCCCAGGCCGACGTCCTCGCCGCGACGTTCCCCGCCTTCTGGGTCACCGTGTCGGACCTGGCACGCAGTGGTGTCGCCGTGTTCTTCGTCATCTCCGGGTTCGTCATCGCGTACACGACGCGCGACCTCGGGACCCGGGCCCGCGACGGCGCACGGTTCGCCCTCCGCCGGCAGGTGCGGCTCGATCCCCCGTACTACGTGATGATCGCCGCCGTCGTCGTGCTGTCGGGCCTGGAGCGGCTCGTCCCCGGGCTCGAGGCGCGGTCGTTCTCGGCGGGGGACGTCCTGCTCAACATGGTCTACCTCCAGGAGATCGTCGGTGCCGAGCCCGTCCTCGCCGTCGCCTGGACGCTCTGCCTGGAGGTCCAGTTCTACCTCGTCGTCGTCCTCCTCGTCTGGCTCGCCGGTCGCGCCCTGCGCGGGCCCGCGCGCGCGCCGGCGCGCGGACGTGCGGTCAGCGCCGCGGCGATCGTCCTGGGGGTCGTGTCCCTCGCCCTCCCCTTCCTGGGGACCGACGGTGGGCCCTGGTTCATCGGGACGTGGTGGATGTTCTGCTACGGCGCCGTGGTCGCGTGGTTCATGGTCGGCCGGCTACCGCTCCGCGTCGTGGTCGCCGCGTCCGTGGTCGTCGGCGTCTGGTGCGTCGCGGTGACGCTCTGGGCCCCGGTCGCAGACCCCTGGGGGAGCCACTGGTTCGCGTGGCTCACGGGGGTGGCGATCCTCGCGATCCTCGCCACCCGCACGATGTCGTGGCGGCCACCGCGAGTCGTGCTCTACCTCGGCACGCTCTCCTACTCGCTCTACCTCGTGCACCTCCCGGTCATCGACACCGTGATGGCAGGGGCCTACAAGATCACGGGCGAGTCCGCGGCCGGGGCGCTCGTCGCGTACCTCGCCGCGGGTGCCGCCGCGTTCGGGGCCGCGGCACTCCTCCACCACTGGGTGGAGACCCCGGCGATGCGCTGGTCGGCCCGGCTCAAGGACGTGGACCGGCACACCCTCCGGGCGGCGGTCGCACGGGCGAGGCGGCACGAGCCCGCGGCCTCTCCGGCTCCGGCTCCGGCACCCGCGGTGGTGAGGGACGACGACGGTGCATGACCGTCCCCGGGCCGCGGCCACCCTGCTCGTCCTGCTCGTCCTGGCCTTCGTCGCGCTCTGGGCGGCGTCGCACCTCACCGTCGCGGGCCAGCAGGCCGACGCGGGCGCGTTCCGGACCGTCGCCCCGCTCCACGACGTCGGCCGCGACGTCGCCGGCGCGCTGCGACGTGGTCTGCCGGTCGTCTGTGCCGTGGTCGCGAGCGTCCTCGGCGTGGTCGCGATCGTGCGACGGGACTGGCGGGACCTGCTCGCCGCGGTGCTCGTCTCGGTCGGCACCGTCGCCGTCGCGCTCGGACTGCGCGAGGTTCTCGTGCGACCCGACCTCGGCAGCTACGGCTACCCGTACCAGACGTTCCCGAGCGGTCACGTCGCGGTGGTCGGTGGCCTCTGCGTCGCGATCTGGATCCTCTGGCCGTGGCCGGCGTCGCGTGCGGCGGCGGGTGTGACGGGCCTCGTCGTCACGGGCGTCTCCGCCCTCGCGTCGGTGGTGACGTTCGCGCACCGCCCCAGCGACGTCGTCGGCTCGCTCCTCGTCGCGACGGCGGCGGCGGTGGCGGTCGCCTGGGCCCTCGACGTGCCCGCACGCAGACGGGACGGTGTCTGACCGGCCGGTCGACAGCCCGGTGCCCGTGTGCGACGCTGCCCACGGCACCGGGACGTGAGGAGGTCGGGCATGGCGAGGATCGTCGTCGTCGGGGCGGGCATCATCGGGTTGGCCACCGCCGCGCGGCTCGCGACCCGGGGGGACGACGTCGTCGTCCTCGAGAAGGAGACCGAGGTCGCCGAGCACCAGACCGGCCGCAACTCGGGCGTGATCCACTCGGGGCTGTACTACGTCCCGGGCAGCCTCAAGGCCCGCCTCGGGACGGCCGGCGCCGCGTCCATGACGGCCTTCGCGCACGAGCACGGCGTCGCCGTCGAGACCTGCGGCAAGCTCGTCGTCGCCGTCGACGACGACGAGGTCGCGCGGCTCGACGTGCTCGCCGAGCGCGGGCGCGCGAACGGCGTCCCGGTCCACCGGATCGGCCCCGACGAGGCGCGCGAGCACGAGCCCCACGTCGCGTGCGTCGCCGCCCTGCGCGTCGAGAGCACCGGCATCGTCGACTACCGCGGCGTGTGCCGGGTCCTCGCGGCCCAGGTCACCGACGCCGGCGGGGAGATCCGGCTCGGCACGACGTTCGTCGGTGCACGGACCGACGGGGACGGCGTGCGCGTCCGGCTCCTCGACCCCTCGGGCGACGGGACGGAGCTGCGCGCCGACGCCCTCGTCGTGTGCGCCGGTCTGTACGCCGACCGGGCGGCGCGGACGTGCGGGATCCAGCCGGCAGCGCGGATCGTCCCCTTCCGCGGCGAGTACTTCGAGCTCGCTCCTCACGCGGCCCGACTGGTCCGAGGGCTGATCTACCCCGTCCCCGACCCGCGCTTCCCGTTCCTCGGGGTGCACCTGACCAAGATGGTCGGTGGCGGCGTCCACGCCGGCCCGAACGCCGTGCTCGCCCTCGCGCGCGAGGGCTACCGCTGGCGCGACGTCTCCCCCGCCGACGTGGCCGACGCGCTCACCTGGCCCGGGCTCTGGCGGCTGGGGGCGCGCAACTGGGCGCCAGGCGCGCGCGAGGTCGCCCGGTCGCTCTCGACCTCGCTCTTCGCCGCCTCGCTCGCCCGGCTCGTCCCCGGCATCGGGAAGGCGGACATCGTGCCCGCGCCCGCGGGCGTGCGCGCGCAGGCGCTCCAGCGCGACGGGTCGATGGTCGACGACTTCCTCGTCCAGACCGTCGGGCGGCAGGTGCACGTCCTCAACGCGCCCTCCCCCGCCGCGACCGCCTCGCTCGAGATCGCCAAGCACCTCGAGCGCGAGCTCGACGGGGCGCTCGCGGCGTAGCCACCGCTCTCACGGGTGCCGGGCCGTCCCCCGGTAGACGTCCCGGTACTCGTCGGCCACGCGCGCCCAGCCGTAGTCCGCGGCCCGCACGCGGCCCGCCGCGCCGAGACGACGCGCGAACCCCTCGTCGAGGACCGCCCGGCGCAGGGCCGCCGCGAGCGCCGGCACGTCCGTGGGGTCGACCAGGAGCCCGTCGACGCCGTCGGAGACGAACTCGGGAGGTCCGCCGCGGTTCGTCGCGACCACCGGGACCCCCGCACGCCAGCCCTCGAGCACGGCGATCCCGAACGCCTCGGCCCGGCTCGGCACCACGAGCGCGGCGGCCCGGGACATCGTGGCGACGACCTCGGGTCGGTCGAGCCGCCCGGTGAACACCACCCGGTCGGCGATGCCGAGCTCCTGGGCCGCGGCCTCGAGGTCGCCGCGGACGGGCCCGTCGCCGGCGACGACGACGTGGACGTCCTCGGGCAGGGCCGCGGTCGTGAACGCCTCGAGCAGGAGGTCCATCCCCTTGTTGCCCACGAGCCGTCCGATCCCGAGGACGTAGCGCTCCGGGAGCCCGGCGGGCGGTGCGCCCTCCGGCTCGTGCACGTCGATCCCGTTCGGCACGACCCGCACGTCCTCCACCTCGGCACCGAAGCGTGCGAGGTCGTCGGCCGCGTACCTCGAGCAGGCCGTGACGGCCGCGGCGCTCCGGAGCGAGGACCGGAGCGAGGAACGCAGGAGCGCGGAGGTCTCGAACACGCCGTCCGCGTCGCCGAACGTCTCGCCGTGGGTCGTGACGACGAGGGGACGTCGGGCGAGTCGCGCCAGCGCGGACGCCCAGACCCCGTTGGGGCCGTAGCAGTGCACGTGCACGACCCGTGGCCGGTCGGCGCGCAGAGCCCGCCGCCACGCGAGCGCCGCCCCCGGGGCCCGCAGGACGAAGGAGGCCGCGGACCGCACGGACCGCGCAGGAAGAGGGGTCGGCAGGTAGCGCACCGGGATCCCGTCGACCTCGGACGGGACGTCGTCGCCGCGGTCGACGGACCACACGACCACGTCCGTCCCGGCGTCACGCAGTCTCCGGGCGACGTTGAGCACGTGCTCCTCGACCCCGCCGAAGCGGGGGAGGAAGGAGCTCGTCACCAGGACGACGTCGCTCATGCCCGGCGTCCTCCGCCTCAGGTCCGTCCGGGCCCCGCACCGCTCGCGGGCAGCCCACCAGTGCCAGGAGCATACGTCCCCGAGCACCGGGCGCGGCACGGTCTCGACGTTTTCACCCGACCGGGTGCTGGGCGGGTGCGGAAGAATGCGAGCAGCCCGGCCGCACCGGCGCGGGCGGGACTCGAGGAGCACCGTGGCCTACCGCCTGACCATCGCGACCCTCGCGTCCGCAGCGCCCATGGGCGCCCAGGTCTACGAGGAGGAGATCGCCCGACGCGCTCCGGCCGTGCTCCCGGAGGCCGAGGTGCGCCGGACGGTCGTGCGGAGCCTGCGGTCGGACCTTCCGGGCACCGTGCGGCTCCCGGCCCGCGTGCTCGGCGACGCACCGGCCGCCGTGCGCCGGGCGACCGGTCGGCTCATCTACCCGCGCGGCCTCGTGCACCGCATGGGTCTCTCCCTCCCCCCGGCGCCGGGCCCCGAGGTCATCACGATCCACGACACGGTCGCCTGGCGGTTCCCGGACGAGGGACGACCGGAGCCGCACGCCGCGCGCGAGGCCCGGCGCGCGGCCGCCGTCGTCTCCGTGTCGCGCTTCTCGGCCGACGACGTCGCGGAGCGTCTGGGCCTCGACCACGTGGACGCGGTGCACAACGGGGTCGACGCACGGTTCGTCAACGCGGAGCCGCTCCCCGTGGCCGAGCGCCGTGCGCTCGGCATCGAGCGACCGTACGTCCTGCACGCGGGCGGCTCCTCGCTCCGCAAGAACCTGGACGGCCTCGCCGAGGCGTGGGCGCTCGTGCACGACGCCGTGGGGGACGTCGACCTCGTGCTCTCGGGACCGCCGTCGGCGCGGCGCGACGCGCTCTTCGGGCCGCTGCCCCGCACCGTCCGGGTCGGTCGGGTGCCGTCGGCGCAGGTCCCGGGGCTCGTCGCCGGCGCGCGCGCGGTCGTCGTGCCGTCGCTCTACGAGGGCTTCGGCCTTCCGGCGCTCGAGGCCATGGCGTGCGGGGTACCCGTCGTCGCGGCCGACCGCTCGTCGCTGCCGGAGGTCTGCGGCGACGCGGCCCTGCTGGTCGAGCCCGACGCGGACGGCCTCGGGGCAGGTCTCGTCGCGGTCCTGCGGGACGAGGCGCCCGTCGCGGCGATGGTGCGCAGGGGCCGGGAACGAGCCGCGCGGTTCACCTGGGAGGCGAGCGCGGACGCGCACGCCCGGATCTGGCGCCGTGTCCTCGCCACCGGGTGATCTCGCAATTCACCCCGTCCGCCCGGTGACGAGGGCTCTGGGCTGACTATCGTTCCCTGTGTGCCCCCATCGACACCGGCCGTCCGCGTCAGCGGCCTCGGCAAGACGTACCGCATCGGCCTGTCGGGAGACCGCCCGACGACCGCGGTCGAGGCCGCGCTGCGCTGGGCGCGCAACCCGGTACGGCGCGGGTCGCACGAGCTGTTCGACGCACTCGACGACCTGACCTTCGAGATCCCCTGGGGCCAGGCCACCGGCATCATCGGACGCAACGGTGCGGGCAAGTCGACGCTGCTCAAGGTCCTCACGCGGATCACGGCCCCGACCCGTGGCCGCATCGAGCTCAACGGCCGGATCGGGTCCCTGCTCGAGGTCGGCACCGGATTCCACCCGGAGCTCACGGGCCGGGAGAACATCTTCCTCAACGGCGCCCTGCTCGGGATGACGCGCAAGGAGATCCAGCGGCACTTCGAGGAGATCGTGGACTTCGCGGGCGTGACGCAGTTCCTCGACACCCCCGTCAAGCGCTACTCCTCCGGCATGTACGTGCGGCTCGCGTTCTCGGTCGCCGCGCACCTCGAGACCGAGATCCTGGCCATCGACGAGGTCCTCGCGGTCGGTGACGCCGAGTTCCAGGCGAAGTCGCTCGCCAAGATGCGGGACGTCGCCAAGGACGGGCGCACGGTGCTCTTCGTCAGCCACCAGGTCCAGACGGTCACCGCGCTGTGCACGTCGGCCATCTACCTGGACCGTGGCAGGCTGCTGTACCAGGGCGAGGTCCCCGGCGCTCTCGACCTGTACCGCCGCAGCTTCGAGAAGTTCGCGCTCGAGCAGAAGGACCCCCGGTCGCGCCCGGGGAGCGGGGAGCTGCGCGCGCAGGCCGTCGAGATGGGCGACGACCAGTTCGAGCCCGACAGCGCGAAGACCGTCCTGATCCACATGGGCAAGAACCCGGACCTCGTGGGCCAGTACTTCGTCTCGTGCCACATCAACGACCTCAACGGGAGCGTCCTCGTCCAGTGCGACTCGCGGGTCGTCGGCGGCTGGTACGACGCGTCGTCGGAGCACACCGTCAAGCTGACCGTCCGCCACCCCTGGCTCAAGCCCGGCCGTTACACCGTCGACGTCTTCGTGTGCAAGACGGGCGTCATGGACGCGTGGGAGGGAGCCGCAGGGTTCGAGGTGCTGCCCCACAACCCGTATCCCGAGCTGGCGGGCGACGAGGCCCTGTCCCGCGGGCTCGTGCTGGCGGACTTCGACTACGAGAAGAGCTGAGCGGTGACCCAGACGATCATCACCCCCCCGGGGCGCTTCTCGGCACCGAACCTGCGCGAGATGTGGCAGGCGCGCGAGGTGCTCGTCCGCTTCGGCATGCGCGACGTC
The DNA here is from genome assembly GCA_029256625.1 of Cellulosimicrobium sp. Classification (GTDB taxonomy): domain Bacteria; phylum Actinomycetota; class Actinomycetes; order Actinomycetales; family Cellulomonadaceae; genus Cellulosimicrobium. Next base: position 9,905 of record JAQSXO010000002.1, read on the forward strand.
GTGCTGCGCTACCGGCAGACCGCGGTGGGCGTCGTGTGGGTGCTCATCCAGCCGCTGGTCTCCGCGGGCATCTTCTCGATCGTCTTCGGGCAGGTCGCGGGCCTCTCGAGCGACGGCAAGCCGTACTTCATCTTCAGCTACGTCGGCATGCTCGCGTGGACGCTCTTCTCCGGGGTGCTCAACCGCTCGGCGGGCTCGATGGTCGGCAGCCAGGCGCTCATCTCCAAGGTCTACTTCCCGCGCATCCTCGTCCCGCTCTCCGGCATCCTGTCGGTCTTCCTCGACTTCGTGATCGCGCTCGCGCTCGGGATCGTCCTGCTCTTCGTCTACGGCATCAACCCGGGCTGGCCGGCGCTGCTGCTGCCCGTCTGGGCCGTGCTCATCGCGTTCCTGGGTGCCGGGCTCGGTCTGGCCGCGTCGGCCATCATGGTCCGCTACCGGGACGTGGCGTACGTCCTGCCGTGGATCGTCCAGACGCTGCTCTACGCGTCGCCGGTCGCGTACTCGGTCTCGGCCGTCCCGGCGAACCTGCAGGCCCTCTTCAACGCGAACCCCCTCGCCTGGTTCCTCGACCTCTTCCGGTGGTCGCTCCTGGGGACCCCCGCGCCCGCGGGATGGAAGATCGCGGGTGCCGTCGTGGTCTCCCTGCTCGTGCTCACGTGGGGCATGTTCGTCTTCCAGAAGTTCGAGCGCGAGTTCGCGGACGTGATCTAGTGCGTCTGCACGCGTACGTCCTCGCCGCCGACCCGGCCTTCCTGGCGCACAGCGTGCGCTCGTACTACGACGCCGTGGAGCGCATCGTCGTCTCCTACGACGAGGACGCGCTGTCGTGGACCGGGACGCCCCTGCCCGTGGAGCACTGCCTCGAGGTGCTCGACGAGCTCGACGTCGCGGGCAAGTGCGTGCTCGTCCCGGGCCGTTACGCGCGGCTCGACCACGCCCCGCTCGACAACGACACCTTCCAGCGCCAGGAGGCGCTCGAGGCCGCGAGCGACGGCGCCGACTGGGTGCTCCAGCTCGACACCGACGAGGTGCTCCCCTCCCCCGGACGCCTAATCGCGAGCGTCGACCGCGCGCAGGACACGGGCTGCGAGGCCGTCGACTACCCCGCGCGCTGGCTCTACGCCCGGGCCGGGTCGGGGCGGTTCCTCGAGGCGAGCACCCGCTTCGGCCGACCCGCGGCGAGCTTCCCCGGGCCGCTCGCCGTCCGTGCCGGGACGGCGCTCGTGCACTGCCGGCAGGTCGCGGCACCGACCTACCGGGTCGACCTGCGCCCGTGGAACACCGACCCGTTCCGCTCGCGGGACGCCGTCGTGCACGAGGTGGTGCCGCGGGAGGACGCCGTCCTGCACTACTCGTGGGTCCGCACCGACGAGACGATGCGCCGCAAGTTCGGCTGGTCCGGGCACACGGCCGTGTACTCGCGGCCCGCCGTGTACGAGCGGTGGGTGCGCCGGGCGCACCGGCCCGTCCTTACCGCGGTCACGTCCCCGCTGCGCCGCCAGGACTGGTACCGCCTGGCGCACGCGCCGGAGCTGGCGGGGGGCGAGTGGTGAGCGCCCCCTCCGCGTCCGTGGTCGTCATCACCTACGCGCGGCCCCAGTACGTCGCCGAGTGCCTGCGCAGGCTCGGGCAGCTCACGCGAGCACCTCACGAGGTGATCGTGGTCGACGCCTCCCCCGACCCCCGCACGCGCGACCTCGTCCGTGACGGCTTCCCCGACGTCGTCTACCTGCGCAACGACCTCGGCCCCGGGACCATGCCCGAGTCGCGACAGATCGGCCTGCAGCACGCGAGCGGCGACGTCGTCGCGTTCATCGACGACGACGCGTACGTCGACCCGAGCTGGCTCGACGAGCTCCTCGCACCGTACGACGACCCGCGCGTGGCCGCCGTCGGAGGACGAGCCGTGAACGGGATCCCCGGCGAGGAGAGCACCGGCCTCGACCTCGTCGGCCGGTTCCTCCCGGACGGGCGCCTCACGGGGTACTTCGGGGCCGACCCGGGCCGCGTCGTCGCCGTCGACCACCTGCTCGGGGCGAACATGTCGTTCCGTCGGTCGACGCTGCTCGACCTCGGCGGGATCCGAGGCAACTACCCGGGGACGTGCCTGTGCGAGGAGTCGGACATCTCCCTCCGCGTCCGCGCGACGGGCGCACGTCTCGTCTTCGCACCCCGAGCGGTGGTGCGGCACGTCGCGGCGCCCTACCAGACCGGTGGTCAGAGGTTCGACCGCAGGTACCTCTACTACGCGCGCCGCAACCACGTCGTGCTGCTCGCCCGGGTCTTCGGCCTCGCCTCGCCGTACGTGCGGCGCTACGCGTGGAGCACGGTCCGCGAGCAGCGCGCGTACGTGCGGACCACGTACCGGCTCCTGCTCGGCCGACCGGACGAGGGAGGGCAGCACCCGACGACGCGGCGCCGGCTGACGTCGCCCGTCGTGCTCACGCGTGCGGTCGTCGAGCTCTCCGGCCTCGTCGCGGGGCTTCCCGCCGCCGTGGTGGCGCGACGGCGCGACCGCGACGCCGGGGTCGGCACCCCGTGACCTCACCGGCGCACGGTCACACGCACCTGCTCACGCCCGGCGACCACTACTCGCCCCGGACGGGCAGCGCCGTGCCGACCGTCGTCCACGGCCTCGCCTCCGCCACCCCCGAGGGAGAACCGTCGCCGCGGGTGCTCATCGCCGCGGGGACCTACCCGGAGCGCTACGAGGACGCCGAGTGCGTCGAGTACCCGCTACGTCCTGGCCGGCGCACCGACCGCTACGTCGACGCCGCGACGGCACTCCTCGCGTCCCGACGGCCCGCGGCGCAGGCGACGCTCCGCCCCGCGCTCGTGACGCAAGCCTCCTGGGCGCCCTCCGTCGTGCTCGCGCACAACCTCCCGCAGGCGGTCCCGCTCGTCGACGCGGCGCGGCACGTGCCCGTGCTCTACGCGCACAACCAGCTCTTCCGGACGTACTCGGCCCGTGAGGCGCGCCGGGCCCTCGGACCGGTGCGCGCGGTCGTCGCGGTCAGCGACCACCTGGCGGGCGCGCTGTCGGACCGGCTGCCCCCGGAGCTGCGCTCGCGGGTCGTCGTCGTGCGCAACGGCGTCGACACGAGCGCCTTCGAGGCCCGCGAACGTCCGGACGACGGGGTGCTGGACGTCGTCTTCGTCGGACGGGTCATCCCGGACAAGGGCGCCGACGTGCTCGTCGACGCGGTCGTCCGCCTGGGGCGCCCCGACGTGCGCCTGCTCGTCGTCGGCAGCGCCGGGTTCGCCCCCACCTCACCGCTCACGCCCTACGAGCGGTCCTTGCGCGAGCGCGCCGCCGGCGCCGGGGACCGCATCCGGTTCCGCCGGTTCGTCCCTCGCGAGCAGGTGGCGGAGGTGCTCGAGTCCGCGGACGTCGCCGTCGTCCCGTCGCGCTGGCCCGACCCGTGCCCGCTCACCGTGCTCGAGGGCATGGCGGCGGGCGCGGCCGTCGTCGCCAGTAGGATCGGGGGCATCCCCGAGATGGTCGGCGACGGCGGCCTCCTGGTCGCCCCGGGCGACGTGACCGACCTCGCGGAAGCGCTCGACGGCCTGGCAGGAGACGATGGGCTGCGACGGCGTATCACGTCGGCGTCGACGCGACGGGGGCGAGAACGGCCGTGGACCGTGGTCGCGCGGGAGCTGCGCGACACCTTGAGAGGAGCCGAGTCGTGACGAGCCTCGACATCGAACCCCTGCGGGGCCAGTTCGTCGTCAGCCCGGAACCCGTCCACGACGACGACCTCACGCAGACGGCGACGTTCCAGGGGCTGAACGTCGCGGCCCACCCGTCCCTGGACCTGACGTACCGCACGGACGGCGAGAACACGATCCTCGCGATCGGGACGCTCCTGCATCCCGACCACCCCGACTGGACGGACGGTCTCGTCACGGACTGGCTCGTGCGCCACCTCGCGGACGGGTCCTTCGAGGCGGCGCTCGACAGCATCGGCGGACGGTTCGTCCTGCTCGTGGCGCAGGGCGAGAGCCTGCACGTCTACGGCGACGCGTGCGGGACGCGCTCGGTGTTCCACAGCGACGCCGGCGGCACGTGGCTCGCGAGCCAGCCGGGCCTCCTCGCCCGGCACGCCGGACTGCACCCGGACCCGAGGCTCGCGGAGCTCCTCGACCGGACGCCGACCGCGGACAGCTGGCCCGCCGACCTCACCCCGACCCCGTCGGTCCGGATGCTGCTCCCCAACCATCGCAAGTGCCTGCGCACCGGACGCGTCAGCCGGTTCTGGCCGCGCCACCACGTCCGCAGCCTCTCGCTCGACGACGCCGCCGGCGTCATGGCCTCCACCCTGCGCGGCCTCGTCGACGCCGCGTTGAACCGAGGCAGGGTCACCGTCCCGACGACGGGCGGCTACGACAGCCGCATGCTCCTCGCCGCCGCGTGGCCCCGCCGCAAGGAGATCAAGACCTTCACGGTCGTGGACGCCGCGACGCCGAGCCACGACGTCTCCCTCCCCCTGCGCCTCGCGGTCGCCGGGCGCCTCCGGCACCGCGTGCGCCACGCACGGCCGCTGCCCACGTCGACGCACGAGGCGATCCGCTCGATCACGGGCGACGTCTGGCGGGACCCCCACGAGCACCGCGTGCTGCCCTTCCGGCACACGAAGGGCTCACGGGTGCTCCTCGGACACGGCTCCGAGATCTCCCGGTGCGCGTCGTACGAGCACGGCTTCGCACCCGAGGTCGTGACGCCGGCGGACCTCGCCGGCCTCACGGGCTGGGCCGACGAGCCTCGGGCCGTCGCGGCGCTGACCCGCTGGCTCGACGGCGTCCCGGACTGCGGCATCCACCCGTACGACCTCTCGTACTGGGAGTGCCGCGTCGGTGTGTGGGCCGCGCTCGACAGCCTCGTCTTCGAGTCGTTCGCCGACCCGCTGTCGCCGTTCGCCTGCCGCCGGATCCACGTGGCCGGGCTCGGGGTCGAGGCCACCCATCGTGCGTACCCGTGGCACCTGCAGCGCAAGGTGGTCGAACTGCTCGAGCCGCGCCTGAGCCGGTTCCCGTACAACGCGACGAGCCTGACCTGGCTGAAGACCCGGATCCCGGCACCGGTGCGGCGCGTCGTCTACGTCACCCGACGTCGGATCTCCGGCGGCAGCCGCGGGTACACCGTGCTCGACTAGGCGCGGGGACGAGGGGGCGTCCGGGCGCGTGCGCGCTCACTCGCCGTGGTACGCCCCGCGGTACTCGCCGCGCACGAGGCGGACCACGTTGCGCTTCACGTCGAAGGGGAGGAAGCGCCAGTTCGGGACGGTCCAGTACCGCAGGACCTCACCCACCGCCCGCAGCCGCTGCGCGCGCGGGCCCGGCGCCCGCCACGCGTGCCGCACGAGCTGCGCGTTCAGGTACCACTGCGGGAAGGCGACAGGTCGGCGGAAGCCGGGGTCGTAGGTGCGGACCTGCCGGATGACGTCCCCGCCCTGCACCTTGTTGGTCTGCGCGTCGTGCCGGCGGGACCGGAAGAGGTCCTCGGGGACCTGCACCCAGGGAGCACGCATGGCCATCCCGACCGCGAGCGCGATGTCTCCCCCGTAGTAGGGCGGGAGCCCGCCCCTGGACCGTAGGACGTCCGTCCGGTGGACGCCGCCGAAGCCGATGACCTGGTAGACGTGGCGACGCAGGAAGAGCGCCACGCGGTCGGCCGGTCCCGGCGAGAGGAAGTCGAGGTCGAGGTCGTCCATGTGCCCGACGATCGCGTCGTCGGGATCGATCAGCTGCACGCGGGAGAAGGCGATCGTCGCCTCGGGGTGCTCGCGCAGCGCGTCGCGGCACGCGGTCAGGTGCCGCGGGAGCACGACGTCGTCGGCACCGTTCCACATGAACAAGGGTGCCCGCGCCTCGCGCAGCACCCGGTTCCAGTTCCAGGGGACTCCGCGGTTGCGGTCGCTGCGGAGGACGCGGAACCTGTCGTCGACCGCGGCGAAGCGCTCGGCGATGGCGAGCGTACCGTCCGTCGACGCGTTGTCGGCGACGATCACCTCGACGTCCCGGAGGTCCTGCGTGCGGAGCGCCTCGAGCGTCCGCTCCAGGTACTCCGCACCGTTGAAGACGGGGACCCCGACCGTCACCTGCGGGACGGCGTCCGCGACCGGACTGCGTTCGAGACCGCTCATCCTGCTCCTTCCGGCCGCCCCGACCGCGCACCGGGCGCCCGGATCAGCGTAGCCAGCCGGGGTCCGCAGGGCACGGGACGGCACGGGTGAAAGCTCACCCGGCGGCCGCGCTCAGGACGAGGAGCCAGTCGCCGTCGCCCGGTGGCTCGAGGTCGTCCGGGTCCGCCTCCGCCGGCGTGCCCGTCGCTGCCTCGTACCACGTGGCGGCAGCGTTCTCCGGGACCACGGAGGGGTCGAGCTCGATCCGCCGGGCGGTCGGCAGGTAGACGACGGTGAGCGTGCGGTCGTCGGACGACGCCACCGTCGCGACGTCGGACTCCAGGACGTCCGCCCCTCCGTCGTCCGACGAACCCGTCACCACGTCGTCGAGCAGGCCGGAGACGACCGCCCGTGCGCCGTCGACGGGCCGGAGGGTCCACCACTCGACGGAGCGCAGCACGTCGTGCATCGCGGCGCGCTCCGTGAGCTCCGGGTAGTCGTCCAGACGGTCGGACCAGCCGTCGGGGAACCACCAGTCCTGTGTCCCGAGGATGTCCCCCGCGGCACCGCTCGTGAGCGTCCACCCGGACTGCCTCCGGAGCGTCTCGGCCGTGGTCGCGTCGCCACCGTTGTTGTTCTCGCCCACGTACGCGCCCTCGCCGAAGAGGACCGGGCCGGCGTCCTGCGCGACGGCGCGGCGGACCGCCGCGTAGGGCGGCTGGTAGGTGTACACGAACTGCAGGTCCACGATGCTCGCGAGAGCCCGGTTGTCGACCGAGGTGCTCCCCCGGAACCCCTCGTCGTCGGGGTCGGTCGACGTGGACGGCGAGAGGTGGGCGGTCCACAGGTGATCGTCCCCGCTCTGGACGACGCCCCGGTGGACGCCCTCGTACACGGGGCTGAGCTCGTCCCAGACCTCGCGCGGGAAGTCGCCGCCCATCGCCCAGACCACGTTGGGGGCGTCCCGGAACCGGTCACCGAGGAACGCGCCGTAGCGTTCCCACGTGCTCGACGGCTGACGCCCGAGCACACCGGCCGCCCCGCTCCCGTCCGAGGCGTACGCGGGGACGAGCATCACGGTGATGCCGTGCTCCGCCGCGATCCGGACGAACTCGTCGACGCGGTCCCAGTAGTCGGACGACGGCGTGGTCCAGTCGTCGAGGTCCTCGAACGGGACGAGCCCGTCGTCGGTCGCCCCGTCCGGATTGCCGCGCCCGCCGTCGGGCAGCACGACCAGGTCGAGGATCGCGAGGTTGTACCCCAGCCGTCCGCGGCTCTCGCAGTACGCCGACCACTCGGCGACGCTGGCGCGAGCGAGCGCCGACCACGGCGAGTCACCCTGGACCAGCACGGGCGCACCCGCCTGGTCGAGCAGGTACCGACCGTCCTCGGACACGTCGGTCACGTACGCCGGAGCCTCCTCGGGACTCGGGACGGCATCGGCCCTCGCCGTGGCGCTCTCCCCCGGCGTACCAGAGCTGGCGCGCACGGGGGCGGGGTCCGGGACCGGACCGCACCCGACGGACGCGGTGACGACCACGGCCACGAGGGCGCACACGGGGGCTCCCCACCTCTGCCGTCTCACGACGCACCGTCCAACGGGCGAAATCCCGGGAGAGACGGGGCGCCGGGTCCGCGGCTCCGGCACAATCGGGGGAACCAGACCACGCCTGTCACCGAGGAGCCGCCGTGCCTGAGGTCCAGCCCCGCCACGACGACCGCACTCTCGTCTCGGTCGTCGTCGCGACCGACCGGGGCGGGCCGTTCCTCGCGGACGCCCTGCGCTCCGCCGAACGCCAGTCCTACGAGGACCTGGAGATCGTCCTCGTCGACGACGGAGCGAAGGACAGGGCGTCGCTCGCCCGGATCACCGACCAGTTCCCGCGCGTCCGGGTTCTCCACCAGGCCAACGCCGGGGTCTCCGTCGCCCGGAACTTCGGTGTGTCGAGGACGGCAGGCGACCTGCTCGTGTTCCTCGACGACGACGACGTCTGGCACCCCGACCGCATCGCGCGACAGGTCGAGTCCCTGGCGGCGGCCCCGGACGCCGTCGTGTCCTACTGCGGCATGCGCACGGTCGATGCCGACGGCGAGGAGCTGTACCCCGCCGACCAGCGAGCGGTCCGCGACGTCCACGACGTCCTGCGCCGGAGGACGGGGATCATCCTCCCGAACGTCATGATCCGGAGGCAGACCTTCCTGCGCGTCGGCGGCTTCCACCCGGCCTTCCGGCGTGCCCAGGACCTGGACCTCGTCCTCAAGGCTGCGCTCGAGGGCGACTTCGTCTTCGTGCCCGAGACCCTGGTCGACTACCGCTTCCACGCCGGGAACAACACGCGGCGTCACCGCGAGCTCTGCCGGAGCATCGACCACGTGGTCCGGCTGCACCTGTGGAACGCGCGGGAGCGGGGGCGGGAGGACCTCGTCGCCGACCATCGCGACAGCCTCGCGGCCAACGCACGGTTCGCCGCGTGGAGCTCTGCCCGCGCAGCACGGCAGATGGCGAGGGAGGGCCGGCCCGTGCCGGCGCTCGCCGAGCTCGCGTGGGCGGCGCGCTTCGCCCCGACCGCACCCGTGGAGTGGCTCCGCAAGCGAGCTCATCGCGCGACCGCGTCGTCGGGCGCCGGCACGCGCTGAGAGAGCACGACGGCGAGCTCGGCGAACTGCTCCCGGGCCGCGACGCTCATCCTCGACGTGGCCTCGCGGATCTCCGCGCGGGCCACGTCCCCTGACTCGTCGAGGAGCCGCGCCACGAGCGCCTCGAGCGCCTCGGCGTCGGCCTCGCGCGCCTCCACGACGAAGGCGCTCTGCCCCGCGCTCTCCATGATCGTGCGGGTCTTGACGCGGTCCGCGAGCGCCACCACGGGACGCCCGAGACGGAACGCCGTGATGACGTTGTGGTAGCGGGAGCAGACCACGACCCCGCAGCGTCGGACGGCGCCGTCGAGCGCACCCGGCACGGAGACGTCCACCAGCTCCACCACCCCGCCCGGGCCCGGCCCTCCCTCCTGGCCGACGCGCCGGACGACCTCCGCCGCCCACGGGGTGTCGGCGTCGTCGCCGCCGAAGACGAGGACGTCGACGCCGCGGGACCGCATCGTGAGCGCGAGGTCGACGCACGCCTGGACGTACGGGGAGGTGGCGTGATCACGGGCGTCCGCCGTGCGGGGGACGCCGAGCCAGCCATGGGCCATGACGCCGAGGCCCACGCACGTGCCCGGGGCGGGCGGGTCGGCGGCGTCCGCGGCGAAGACCACGTCGGCGTGGACGGGGTCGTCCGCGCGCGCGCCTCCGTCCTGCACCATCGCGCCGCGGCTGCGGGCGTCACGGAACGAGCGGTACGTGGCGAGCCGCATCAGGCGCTCCACCAGGCGGCCCGCGGCGCCGCCCTCCCACGGTGTCGCGCCGACCGCGACGATGCCGAACGGCCGCCGGCAGGCGCGCGTGGCGAGCGCCGATCCCAGGAGGTTGAGGAACCCACCGAGGCTCGACGACGAAGCGGTCGCGTCGTTCTCGAAGAGCCCTCCGCCGGCGACGAGGAGCACGTCGACCGAGCGCGCCACCCGCACATGGCGCCCGAGGTCGCCCGCCGCGCCGACGAGGCGGTGCACGACGCGCGCGACCGGGGAGCCCGACCCTGGCCTCGACGCGCCGAGCCACACCACGGGAGCGGTCCCTGCCGGGCGCTCGTCCGGAGGCGTGCCGTAGCTGACGAGCACGGGAACGGCCTCGGGCATCGTCCGGCTCAGCTGGTCGACGAAGGTGCGCGCCGTCTCGTCGTTCCCCCAGTTGCCGGTGCCCCACCCGCCGTAGAGCCCGATCCGCAGGGGTGCGGGTACGGCGCTCGGCCGTCGTGCCATCGCATCACTCTCCGAGGGTGAGGACTGCCTTCCGGATGACGAAGCCTTCTGCGTAGCGCGCCCGGCACTCCACGCCCCGCAGGCGCATGAGGCCGAGGAACATCTCGTCGTCCCACCAGTCGCGGTCCACCTGCGAGGGGTACGACGCGGTGAGCAGGTCGACCTTGCGGCGCGCGTTCTCCGCGCTCACGGGAACGTAGTGCGTCACCGGGCCGAGGTCGCCGTCCCACTTGGGGATCTCGTACTCGAGCACGAGCGCGTCGCGCCACGCCGTGGGCACGAGCTCCGCGACGAGGCGGTGGTCCTGGTGGGAGTCGTCCCGGCTGGGACAGAGGATCAGGTCGGGGCGCAGCTCCTGTGCGAGCTCCTCGAGCGCCGCCTTCACGGCGCCCCAGTGCTCGGGCAGGCGCCCGTCGGGAAGGTCGAGCTGCCGGAGCGTGGCACCTGGGACGAACGCCTCGGCCGCGCCTCGCGCCTCCTCGTGCCGTTCCGGCGTGCCCGTCATGGTCGCGAAGGTCGCTCGCAGCTCACGCCGTGCGGCGAGCTCGAGCAGGGTGCCGCCACAGGCGATCTCGATGTCGTCGGGGTGGGCACCGAGGCACAGGACGTCGAGCGGTCCCGACGGCACGGCGAGGCCGATCATGCGCCGCCCCTCATCGCGGGATCACCGTGGGCAGGCTCGACAGGTCCGGGACCTCGACCACCGGCACCCGACGGCCGGCGTTCCGACGGCGCCGGTCCCACACCGCCCACGGGCTCTGCCCGGTGCGGTGCAGCTCCTCGAGCTGCGACCGCTCCTTGAGCGTGTCCATGGGCGCCCAGAAGCCGTCGTAGCGCACGGCGCGGAACCGCCCGTCCTTCGCGGCCCGGACGCACCCGTCCATGACGAGGTCGTCGCCCTCCTCGAGGTAGTCGAAGATCCCCTGGCGGAGCACGAAGTACCCGCCGTTGATCCGCATCTCCATGTCCGCGACCGGCTCGATGCCCTGGAGGTTGCCGTCCGGGTCGATCTTCACGACGTGGAACGAGTCCTGCGGGTCCACCGCCAGGAGCGTGCCGACGGCGTCCGTCTGGAGGAACTCGTCGACGATCGTGTCCATGGGGGCGTCGGTGAGCACGTCGCCGTAGTTGGCGAGGAACACCTCGTCGTCGTCCAGGTACGGGCGCACGCGCCGCAGACGCTCCCCGATGGCCGTGTCCATGCCCGTGTCGACGAACGTGATGCGCCAGTCGCTGATGTCGCTCGAGAGGAGCTCGATCTCCCGGCCGCCCTTGGAGAGCACGAAGTCGTTGGAGTGCGTCTCCTGGTAATGGAGGAAGTAGTCCTTCACCGCGGTCGCCCCGTAGCCGAGGCAGAGCACGAACTCCGTGTGCCCGAAGTGGGCGTAGTACCGCATGATGTGCCACAGCACGGGCCGGGACCCGATGGGCATCATGGGCTTGGGCAGCGAGTCGGTCCCCGACCGCATCCGCATGCCGAGTCCTCCGCAGAACAGCACGACCTTCATCGTCACCCCTCCTCGGGCGGGTCCGGGAGCCGCCGCGGCGCGGCGTGCTCGCGCATCGCCGGAGCGACGGGCCGGCCGCGCAGCAGCCCGTCGGTCGTGCCGGCGTCGATCGCACGGCGGTACACGGCGAGCGCGCCTCGTGCCGCGTCGACCGTCGCCTCGACGTCGGCGTCCGTGTGGGCCGCGGAGATGACCAGCGACTGCCCGAGGACGCCACGCTCGAGCATCTCCTGGATGAACAGGGTGCGGAACGCCTGCGAGGGGTTGCCCTCGTGGTCGCGGGTGCCGAACACGAGGCACGACGAGCGCCCCATGATCGTCACGTGCTCGGCGAGCCCTGCCTCCGCGGCCGCCGCCTCGAGCCCGGCACGGAGCTTGTCGCCCTGCGCCTCCATGACCCCGACCACGTCGCGCTCCGCGTACGCGTCGCTCACGGCGAGGTACGCGGCGAGCCCCGTGGTCTCGGCCCCGTGGGTCGTCGAGAGGAGGAACACGCGCGAGGCGTCCGTGTTGAGGCCGCCCTGGTCCATGAGGTCGCGACGGCCCGCGAGCGCCGAGACGGAGAAGCCGTTGCCGAGCGCCTTGCCCCAGGTGGAGAGGTCGGGCGTCACCCCGTAGACGGACTGGGCGCCACCCGCCGCCCATCGCATGCCGGTGATCATCTCGTCGAAGATCAGGACGAACCCGTCGGCGTCGGCCAGCTCGCGCAGCCCCTCCAGGAACCCGGGAGCCGGCTCGGCCGTCGCCGTGGCCTGCTCCAGGACGAGGGCGGCGATCCGCCCCGGCTGCTGGTCCAGCAGCGTGCGCACCGAGTCCAGGTCGTTGTAGCGGAACCCGACGGTGAGGTCGCGCTGCGCCGCGGGGATGCCCGCCGTCATCTGGGTGGTCCCGATGAACCAGTCGTCCGTCGAGAAGAACGGCTGCGTCGAGCAGACGGCGACGAGGTCGCGCCCCGTGGCCGACCGGGCGAGCTTGACCGCCGCGGTCGTGACGTCGGAGCCGTTCTTGGCGAACTTCACCATGTCCGCGCCGGGGACCTGCTCCAGGAACCGCTCCGCGGCCCGCAGCTCCCACACGGACGGGCGCGAGAAGTTGACGCCGTCCCGGGCGGCACGCGCGACGGCGTCGACCACCGGCGCGTAGCCGTGCCCGAGGGTGACGGCGCGCAGCCCCATCCCGTACTCGACGAACCAGTTGCCGTCGAGGTCGAGGACGCGGGCGCCCTCCCCGCGGACGAGCACCGGTGCCATGTTCTCCGGGTACTGGTCGGAGCCGCGTGCGTACGTGTGCGCTCCGCCCGGCACGAGCTCGTGCAGGCGTCGCTGCGCCGCGGCGGAACGCCGGAAGCCGCGGGTGGTGCCACCCGGTGCCGGCACTCCGTCCGTGGTGTCGGACCGGACGGCGGGTTCTGTCATGGTGCTGGGCCTCGATCTGCTGGTCGGACGGACGTCCACGGGGTACGGGAGGAGAGAGGGACCGGTGCGGTCGCTGATGCTCCACAGTCTCGTCACGTGCGCGACGGTTGGGAAGCACGTGGGGCATTCTTCATCCGCTCCGACCGTCCGGTCCGGGTCGTGGCAGCCCTACTGTGGCTGCATGGAGATCATCAAGACGTCCATCCCCGACCTCGTCGTGCTCCAGCCGACGCCGCACCGCGACGAGCGCGGGTACTTCTCCCGGACCTTCGACGTCGACGTCGTGAGGGACGCCGGGATCGACCCGGCAGGCTTCAAGCAGGAGAACCAGTCGCGGTCCTACCAGGGCGTGGTCCGCGGCCTGCACGGACGGTCCAACAAGGGCGAGGCCAAGCTCGTGCGCTGCGCGCACGGGGCCGTCCTCGACGTCGCGATCGACGCCCGGCCCGACTCGCCGACGTTCGGGCAGATGGAGACGTTCCTCCTCGACGACCAGCTGTGCCGCCAGGTGTACATCCCGCGCGGGTTCCTGCACGGCTACCAGGCGCTGACGTCGGTCACGGACTTCGTGTACCGCATGGACGACTTCTACGGCCCGGACGAGGACGTGACCGTGAGCTTCGACGACCCCGACCTCGCGGTGCCGTGGCCGGCCCCGATCACGATCGTGAGCGAGCGCGACCGCCACGGCCTGTCGTGGGCGGAGTACCGGGCGAGCCTCGGCCGCTGAGACCGAGACGCGAGGGCGCCCGCTGCAGGATCGCGGGCGCCCTCTCTCGACGTCAGGCGACGGGCTCGACCTCGCGCGGCATGGGGTCCAGGACGACCCACCGCCCGCCGTTCGACTCGATCTCGGGCAGCGCGCGCCGCACCTCGTCGAGCAGGTCGGGCACGAACAGCAGCACGCGGTCGGGGCGCAGCGCGACCAGGTCGGCGGGCGACACGATGGGGATCCGGTTGCCCGGCATGGTCCGGCCGTGCTTCGCGGTGGACGCGTCCGCGACGGCCGCGACCTGCTCGCGCGTGATGCCCGCGGAGCGCAGCAGCGCCGACGTGCGCGACGCCGCGCCGTACCCGCCGACGGTCAGACCCTGCGCGGTCGTCCCGCGGAGGTACTCCCCGATGGCGGACACGGACTCCTCCAGGGCGTCACCCAGGCGGGCGACGTAGGCGGGGTCCGTGATGCCCTCGGCGAGCTCGCGCTCGACGATCGCGGTGACGTCGGGCGACTGCTCGTCGCCGAACGGGGAGCCCTGCTTCGCGAAGGCGAGCAGGATCGTGCCGCCGTAGAGCGGGTACTCCCAGGCTCCGACCGCGACCAGACCCAGCTCGGCGCCCATCGCGACGAGGGCCGGCGTCGAGTAGTACGCGAAGTGCCCGTGCCGCAGCGCGTTCCAGATCCCCGAGCGGACGATCGCCGCCACCGTGTGGTACTGCAGCAGCAGGACGCCGTCGTCGGCGAGCTTGTCCACGCGCTCCTGCAGCGCCGCGCGCTGGTCGGCGTCGTGCATCATCCCGAAGACGTCGACGATGAGCTCGGCCGGCCCCTCGTCCACCTCGACCATGTCGCGGCGCGCGAGCTGCTCGACCCACGACCCCCCGTGCGGGCTGGGGTACTCCAGCACCCGGGTACCCCGGCGGACGAACCCGGCGGCCTCCGCCTGGTCGACGGCGGACTCTGCCTGGGCGACGAGCGCTGCCGGCTCGACGCCGCGCGGCTCCTCGGGGGTGGTCGGGTCGCTCTCGAGCTGGACCAGCCCGCTCGCGGTGCTCATGACCATCCGCAGCGGGTGCTCGGGGTCGGGGCCCGGGTCGGTCGGGAGCGGGAAGAGGTCCGCCGGGGGCTGGTCGCCGAGGTCGAGGACGACGTAGCCGCCCTCGGCGCCGGACCAGCGGTCGCGCCAGGACGGGTCCGCGGCGGGCAGGTCGGGGGCCGGTGTGGTGGCGGGCTGCGTCATGGGATGTCCTCCGGTCGATGGGTGCGGGCGGCTGGCCGCCCGGTCACTGCAGTCGCAAGGTCGCGAGGTCGAGCCGGCCCGAGCGCGCGAGCTCCTGGATGCGCTGGAGCCGGACGAACCGGGCCCCCTCGAAGTCCTCCGCGGTCAGGCCCCGCTCGCGGGCGTCGTTCCAGATCTCCTCGATCCCGTCGCGGATCGTCCAGCGCGGCGCGAGGTCGGGGAGCTGCGTGCGGATCTTGGTGAAGTCGACCTGGTAGTTGCGCGCGTCCGGCCCGGCGCCGTCGGCGAACGAGACCGGTGCTCCCGTGATCTCGCTGACCTGCTCGGCGATCGTGCGGATCTGGACGACGTCCTCGTCCCGCCCGACGTTGAAGGCCTGGTCGTGCACGACGTCGCGCGGTGCCTCGAGCACCGCGAGGAACGCGCGGGAGATGTCCTCCACGTGCACGAGCGGTCGCCACGGAGAGCCGTCCGACTGCAGGCGCACCTCGCCGCGCGTGAACGCCGTGCCGGTGAGGTTGTTGACCACGATGTCCGCGCGCAGGCGCGGCGACGAGCCGTACGCGGTCGCGTTGCGCAGGTAGCTCGGCGAGAACGAGTCGTCGGCGAGCGGGGAGATGCCCTGCTCGGCGATGACCTTGCTCTCGCCGTAGGGCGTGACGGGGTGGAACTCCCCGTCCTCCGCGACGGGCGCGTCGCCACCAGCGCCGTAGAGCGAGCAGGAGGAGGAGAAGAGGAACCGCTCGACGCCCGCCTCCTTGGCGGTGCGCGCGACGTGGACGGCACCGTGCGCGTTGACCCCGTACGTCGCGTCGGGGTTGAGGTGGCCGATCGGGTCGTTCGAGATCGCGGCGAGGTGCACGACGGCGTCGAACCCCTCGAGGTCGGCCGGGGTCAGGTCCCGGATGTCGCCGGTGCGCTGCTCGTACCCGCCGGGCTGGGGACCGAAGTCGCAGCCGTCGTACCACCCCACGTCGAGGCCCACGACCTCGTGGCCCGCCGCCTGGAAGATCGGGACCAGGACCGCGCCGATGTAGCCGCGGTCGCCGTCGACGAGAACACGCATGGGGGGATCCGTTCGGTCGGAGCAAAGTGGTGATCGGCTCCGAAGATACTCGTCCGGGTCGCTGTTCGGGCCGTCGGGAGCGGGTGGAAAACGGGCGCGGGTGATCTTCGGGTGAATCCGCCGGGATCTGCTCGATCGGGCGCCTGGTGCGGGAGAATCGGCCGCATGAGGGTCCTCCGCGTCTCGCACAGCGCCGTGGTCGCCGCGTGGCGCGAGCGCGAGCGCCTGCTGCGCGCGGCGGGCGTCGACGTCCACCTCGTCTCGGCCCGGGAGTGGGACGAGGGCGGCAGCCGGGTCGCGCTGCGGCCCGGCCCGGACGAGCCGGTGCGCGGGGTCCGCACGTTCGGCTCTCACCCGGCGCTGTTCGTCTACGACCCGGTCGCGCTCTGGCGGGTCCTCGGCGCGGAGTGGGACGTGGTCGACCTCCACGAGGAGCCGTTCGCCCTCGCGACCGCCGAGGTCCTCGCGCTGCGCTCCCTGCGCGCCGCCGTCGACCGGCTCCGGGGGCGCGCGGCCTCCCGCACGGCCGGCGCACCGTACGTCCTGTACTCCGCCCAGAACCTCGAGAAGCGCTACCCCTTCCCGTTCCGCACGTTCGAGGCCCGTGCCCTGCGCGGCGCGGCCGCGGTCTCGGTCTGCAACGACGAGGCCGGACGGATCGTGCGCGCGAAGGGCGCGCGCGGCCTCGTCGAGACGATCCCGCTCGGCGTCGACCTCGACGTGTTCTCGCCCGCCGGCACGGGACCGCGAGAACGGGTCGGCGACGCCACGACCGTGGGATACGTCGGCCGGCTCGCCGAGCACAAGGGCGTCGGCACCCTGCTCCGAGCCGTCGCCGACGACCCGCACCTGCACCTCCTCGTCGCCGGCGCCGGCCCGAGCGAGCGCGCGCTTCGGGAGCAGGCGCGCCCGTTCGGCGACCGGGTCCGGTTCGTCGGTCCCCTCGCCGACCACGAGCTGCCGGACTTCTACCGCGGGCTGGACGTGCTCGCCGTCCCGTCGCGCGAGACGCCCGGCTGGGTCGAGCAGTTCGGGCGCGTGGCGGTCGAGGCGATGGCGTGCGGCGTCCCGGTCGTCGCGAGCGACAGCGGCGCGCTGCCCGACGTCGTCGGGGGCGCCGGCCTGCTCGTGCCGCCCGACGACCCGGCGGCGCTGCGCGACGCGCTCCTGCACGTCACCACGGAGCCCGGCCTGGCGACCCGGCTGCGAGCCGCCGGGATCGACCGGGCGCGGTCGTGCTCCTGGGGGGAGGTCGCGCGCCGCTACCGCGCGGTCTACGAGGCGGTCACCTCCCGAGGAGAGGACCCCGGGTCGCGCGGCGCGGCCGCGCAGACGGCGCCGCTCGACCTGCCCGAGGTCGTCCTCGTCGCGTACGGGTCGCCCGACCTCGTCCGCTCCGCCCTCGCGCCGCTCGTGGGCAGGCTGCCCCTCACCGTCGTCGACAACTCGTCGCTCGCGGAGATCCGCGAGGTCGCGGAGCTGGCCGGGGCCCGCTACCTCGACCCCGGTCGCAACGGCGGATTCGCGGCCGGCGTGAACCACGGGCTCGCCCACCGTCAGGCCCCGGGACGTGACGTGCTGCTGCTCAACCCCGACGCCGTGGTCTCCCTCGAGGACGTCGCGGCGCTCCAGCGTGCGCTCCGTGCCCACGCACGCATCGCGAGCGTCGGGCCCGCGCAGGTCGACGGCGACGGGACCCCGGCACGCGTCGTCTGGCCCTACCCGTCGCCCGCCGCGACGTGGGCGGAGGCGGTCGGGCTCGGGCGGTTCCGCCCGACCCCGCCCGACCGCAGCTTCGTCATCGGGTCCGTGCTCCTCCTGCGGGCCGAGGCGATCGCCGACGTCGGCGTCCTCGACGAGCGCTTCTTCCTGTACGCGGAGGAGACCGACTGGGCGTACCGCGCCAACCTCCGCGGCTGGCGGCACGTCGCGGTCCCGGACGTCCGCGCGACGCACCTGGGCGGCGCGACGAGCTCCGACCCCACCCGGCGCGAGACCCACTTCCACGCGTCCCAGGAGCGCTACCTGCGCAAGCACCACGGGGCCACGGGCTGGCACGCCGCGCGCGCCGGCGCCGTCGCCGGGGCCGCGGTCCGCTCCGTCGCGCTGCGCGGCCCCGACCGCGACCTCGCGAGGCGACGCCTGCGGCTGTACCTGCGCGGCCCTGTCCGGGCAGAGGCGCTGCTGGGACGGTCGGGGTGATCCGGCGGTCCGCGACATGGGCGGCCGGCGCCGTGCTCGTCGCCGCGGTGCTGGTGGGCATCGGGGTCCTCGTCCCGGACTACACGCTCTTCGCGCTCGCGGCCGCGGTCGTCGTCCTCGCGCTCGGCCTCACGGCGTACGACCCCGTGGCCATCCCCGTCCTGACCATGCCCGCGCTGGTGGTCGTCCAGCGCGTGGGTGGCGAGGGGGTGAACCTCTCCCTGAGCGACTTCGTGCTCTTCGCCGGGTTCTGGTTCGCCGCGTTCTTCGCACCCCGACCGTTCTCGCGCCCGTTCCGGACGATGCTCTGGCTGTCCGTCGTCTACCAGGCGGCGACCCTCTTCACGGTCCTCGTCAACCCCTACGTCCAGAACACCGTCGAGTGGTTCCACGCCTGGCTCTCCGTCGCCGGAGCGCTCCTGGTCGGGTGGGCGGTCGGCCGCGCAGGGCGCGCGCGCATCGGGCTGACGCTCTTCCTCGTGCCGTCCCTGGCCATCGCGGCGCTGACGTGCGTCGTCGCGGTCCAGCAGCTCGCGTCCGGCAACACCGGCCCCGTCTACCTCGAGTGGCCGTACGGGATGCACAAGAACTTCATCGGCTGCGTGCTCGCGTTCTCGGCGCTCGTCGCCTACGCACGGCCCTGGTGGGTGGGGTGGCCCCGCTGGTTCTCGCTCCTGTCCTTCTGGCTCTGCTCGCTCGCGGTCGTCGCGTCCCAGGCACGCCAGGCGATCGTCGGGCTGGCGATCGGGATCATCCTCGTCACGCTCCGCGCCGACCCCGACCGCAAGCGGTCCCGGCTCATCCTGCTGGCCGTGATCCCCGGCGCCTACTTCGTGTGGAACGAGGTGCGCGAGCAGCTCGCGTCGGGGGACCAGTTCAACTCGGCGTACCAGCGCCTCACCTGGTACGAGCAGGCGCTGGAGGTGTGGCGCGAGAACCCCTGGGTGGGGGTCGGTCTGCGGTGGTGGGTCGCAGGGCGCACGGAGTACGGCTTCCAGCCTCCTAACGCGGAGCTCGAGGTGCTGTCCTCGGCGGGCCTCGTCGGCCTGACCGGATTCCTCGTCCTGTTCGTCGGGTCGCTCGTCGTGCTGTGGCGGCTCAACCCCCGGTTCGGGACCCTCGCGTTCAGCGTCGTCCTCATGCGACTCATCCAAGGTCAGTTCGACCTGTTCTGGGCCTCCGTCGTGGTCTCCGTCCCGTTCGCTATCGCGGGCGTCTGCCTCGGCGCGGAGGCGTACGCCCGCTCGCGGCACGACGTCCGGGCCGGGGTCCTGCCGCCGACGCGAGACCGGCACCTGCGCTCGCTCCAGGAGATGGCGGAGGCATGAGGATCCTGCAGATCGTCCCGACGATCGGGCCCGGGACGGGCGTGGGCGCCGTCGCGCACCACCTCGAGGAGGAGTGGCTGCGGCGCGGCGCGACCGTCGAGCGGTTCACCCTCGAGGACGCGCGCGGCGGCTGGCTGCCCGAGCCGGGTCCGGGGCTGCGGGGCAAGCTCGTCCTCGTCGCCCGCGTCGTGTGGTTCTCGACCGTCGGCACGGTCCTCGCGCGTCGTGCGGCCCGGCGCCCGGACACCGTCAGCATCTGCCACAACGACGCCCTGGCGGGCGACGTGTACGTCAACCACGGGATCCTCCAGGCCGCGATGCGCTCCCGCGGACGGTACGCCCTGCGCATGCTGCGCAACCCGGTCCACCTCTTCATCGCGGCGCGCGACCGGTGGCGCTACTCGCACCGCACGCACCGCGTCGTCGTCGACCTCGTGACGGAGGAGGACGCCGCGCTGCGCCGGACCTACCCCCGGCTCGCCGTGCCCACCGTCGTGATCGGCAACGGCGTCGACGTCCGACGGTACCGGCCCCCGACACCGCGCGAACGCACCGACGCCCGCACCGCGCTCGGTGTCGAGGACGCCCGCACCGTCGTCGTGTTCGTCGGGCACGAGTTCGACCGCAAAGGGCTCCCCCAGGTCCTGGCCGCGCTCGCCCGGCTCGACGACGGCACGCATCTCGTCGTCGCGGGCGGCACGGCCGACATGGTCGCCGCGGTGCAGCACGAGGCGGCGGTCCGCGGCATCGCGCAGCGGGTGCACCTGCTCGGGCGCACGCCCGACCCGCGCCAGGCCCTGCACGCCGCCGACGTGCTCGCCCTCCCCAGCGCGTACGAGTCCTACGGCCTCGTCGTGCTCGAGGCGCTCGCCTGCGGAGTGCCCGTCGTCGCCACCCCCGTCGGGTGCGTCCCGGACGTGGTCGAGGCGGGCCGCACGGGGCACGTGACACCTGCCGAGCCCGAGGCGATCGCGGCTGCCGTCCGCGACCTGGCAGGGCGCGACCGGGAGGCGCTCGCCCGTGCCGCCCGCGAGACGGCCGAGCAGCACTCCTGGACGGCGGTCGCCGACCGCTACCTCAAGCTCTTCGAACGACTGGAGGGGACGCCCCGGTGAGGATCGTGCACGCCGTCCGGTCGGACGGCTTCGCCGGCGTCGAGCGCCACGTCGCGCTCCTCGCGCGCGCGCAGGCAGCCGCCGGCCACCAGGTGGCCGTCGTCGGTGGACGGCCCGACGCGATGGGGGACGCGCTGGCGGGCGCACCCGTCCGTCAGCGCTCCGCGTCGACGACCCTCGAGGTGGCGCGTGCGCTGCGTCGGCTGTCGTCGGGGTCCGACGTCGTGCACGTCCACATGACCGCCGCGGAGGTCGGCGCGACGATCTCCGGCGTCGGGCACGGCCCGGGCCGGCCGGTCGTCGTGACCACGCGGCACTTCGCGGGTCGCCGCGGCCACGGCCTGCTGGGCCCCCTCGTCTCGGCCGTCGCCCGCCGCGACGTGACCGCGCAGATCGCGATCAGCAGGTTCGTCGCGGAGCACGTCGACGGCGAGAGCGTCGTCGTGCACCCCGGCGTCGCGCGCCGCGAACCGCTCGCCCCCGCGGCCGACCGCGACCGGGTCGTCCTCCTCGCACAGCGGCTCGAGCCCGAGAAGCGCACCGACCTGGGCCTGCGCGCCTTCGCGGCGTCGCGGCTCGCGGCTGACGGCTGGAGGCTCGACGTCGTCGGGGACGGCTCGCTCCGCGCGGAGACGGAACGTCTGGCGACGTCCCTGGGGCTCGACGGAGCGGTCCGGTTCCGCGGGCACCGGGCCGACGTGCACCTCCTCATGGCGCACGCCGCGATCCTCCTCGCACCCTGCCCGGTGGAGGGTCTGGGACTCTCGGTGCTCGAGGCGATGGCCGCGGGTCTGCCCGTCGTCGCCGCCGACGCCGGGGGCCACCGCGAGACGCTCGCCGGGCTGGATCCCGCCGCCCTCTACGCGGCGCTCGACCCGTCGGCCGCAGCAGCCTCCCTGCGTGCGCTGGCCGGCGCGACGGGACGGCGGGAGGCGTACGGGCTGGCCGCGGCCCGTGCGCAGCGGGCCCGGTTCACCCCCGACGCGCAGTACCACGCGACCGACGCCGTCTACCGGGCCGCCCTCGCGGGACGGGACGACGCATGACCGATCTCGTCGTGGTGTCTCTCGAGGCGTGGGACCTCGTCTGGCGGCGCAACCAGTACCTGGTCGCCGAGCTCCTGCGCGCCGACCCCGGACTGCGGGTGCTCTTCGTCGAGCCGGCGGCGGACCCGTTGCACGAGGCACGGCGCGGTTTCCGCCCCCGGCCCGGGCGCGGGCTCCGCCCCGGCCCGGGCGTCGCGGGCGTGGGGGACGGTCGGCTCTGGCTGTACCAGCCCACGAAGATCCTGCCCCGCAAGCTCGACCCCCGTGTCGACGACCGCCTCGCGGCGCTGGTGCGGCGCGCAGCGCGGCGCGCGGGGATGCCGGCGCCGCTGCTGTGGGTCAACGACCCCGCCGCCGCTCGGCTCGCGGACTCGACCGCGTGGCCCGCGGTGTACGACGTCACGGACGACTGGCTCGCGTCGGACGTGACCCCGGACGAGCACCGTCGCCTCGTCGCCGACGAGGCGCTCCTCCTCCGCCGGTGCGAGGAGGTGACGGTGTGCTCGCCGCACCTGGTCGCCGCCAAGGGTCGCGACCGGGTCGTCACGCTCCTCACCAACGGCGTCGACGTCGACCGGTACCGGACGCCCACGGCGCGTCCCGACGACCTGCCGCCCGGACCGGTCGGGCTCTACCTCGGCACGGTCCACCGCGACCGGTTCGACGTCGACCTGCTCCACCGGACCGCGCGCCGGCTGGCCGGGACAGCGACGATCGTCGTGGTGGGTCCGGTCCTCGACCTCACGACGGCCGAGTACCGGGCGCTCCAGGACGACGGGGTGGTGATGCTCGGGCGGAGATCGTGGCAGGAGGTCCCCGCGTACCTGCAGCACGCCGACGTCCTGCTCGTGCCGCACCTGGTCAACGACTTCACCGACAGCCTGGACCCGATCAAGCTCTATGAGTACCGCGCCGTGGATCGACCGGTCGTGGCCACGCCGGTCGCCGGGTTCCGCGACGGTCACGACCCGCGCGTCGTGGCCGTCGGCGCCTCCGACTTCCCGGACGCCGTCGTGCGGGTGCTGCACGAGCCGCCGGCCGGGCACGTCGACGACGACATCCCCACCTGGAGTGGTCAGGCCGCGCTCATGGCCGAGGTCCTGGGTAGGGCACGCCGGCGACGCGACGCCACGTCCGTGTGAGGGTCGCCGCAGTCCGCGCGACGGGGAACCGCTCGCTCGCCGAGGCGAACGCGGCACGGCCGCGCCGTGCGGCTGCCGCGGGGTCGTCGAGGACCTCGATCACGGCAGCGGCCAGCGCGTCGACGTCTCCCGGCGGGACGAGGAGGCCGAGCGGATCGCCGGTCGGCTCGCCGTCGGGCGCGAGGATCTCCGTCACCCCGCCGGCCCGGGTCGCGACGACCGGGACGCCGCGCACCATCGCCTCGACGACGACCTGCCCGAACGGTTCCGGGACGGGCGACGCGTGGACGCAGACGGTCATCTCGTCGAGCTCGGCGGCGGTGTCCGCGCGGAACCCGACCCACTCCACGTGGTCGGAGACGCCGAGCCGCACCGCCTCGGAGTGCAGCAGCTCGGCGTGCTCCTCGGCGCCGAAGGTCGGTGCGCCGACCACGCGGACCCGCGCGTCCGGGTGCCGCGCGAGGATCGCGGGCGTCGCCCGCACCAGCTCGAGCTGGCCCTTGGTGGGGCTCAGACGGCCCACGATCCCGACGACGGGCGGACCCGCGGGGGCGGCGGCACGTGGTGCGGACGCCTGCCCCGGGGCGTACCCGGGGTAGGCGAGGACGGTCTCGACGGGAAGCGTCGCCGCGGTCGCCCGGGAGTTCACCACGACGGCCTGCGGCACGCGTGCGGCGCGGCGCACGAGGCGCACCAGGCGAGGCGGGAGGTAGTCGTCGGCGATCCGGTCGTGGACGTGCCAGACGAGCGGCGTGCGGGTGAGCCGGGCGGGGACGAGCGTCACGAGGTCCGCCTTGAGCGACGTCGTGTGGACGACGTCCGGGCGCAGCCTGCGCAGCCGTCCCGTCAGGCGCACGCCGTAGGCGGCGACGCGCACCGCGGTGACGACGTGACGGGGCGACAGCCGCCCAGCCCGGCGGCGATCCATGCCGCCGACGGCGCGGCTGATCGGGAGCACGTCCACGCGGACCCCCGCCTGCTCGAGTCGGCCTCGCAGCGGCCCGTCCTCGAAGAGCAGGACCCGGACGGTGACGTGGTCCCCGAGCGCCTCGCACGCCCGGACCAGGGCGAGCTCCGCACCCCCCAGGTCCCCGGTGTGGTCGACGACGAGGACGCGGAGCCGGTCCGTCACCAGCGGAACGGTCGGCGGCGCTCGGGCTCCGCCTGGGTCGGCACCTCCGCCGGCACGTCGGACGACGGCACCTTGGCCCACGACGGCGCCAGCAGCGGAGCCCCGGCGCTGCCTCGCCCCGACCCGCTCTCGCTCGCTGCGGCGCGCACGAGGGCGGCCGGCGTGACCGTCCCGGTCTCGTCGCCCGCGGCGAGGGCGTCCTCGGTCGGAACGTCCTCCGCCGTCTCTGCCGGGCCCGGCTCCTCGGGCGTGTCGGGACGCTGCTCCTCGGCCGTCCGCGCGGCACCGGCGCGGTGCCGGGACGCGGTGCTCGCCGAGACGTGCTCCGTCGCGGGCGCGACCGGTTCGGGCTGGCGGTCGGCCCCGCTCGCCGCTCCGCCGCCGGACGAGGCGCGACCACCGGCCCGGGCCCGGCCAAGAATGCCGGTTCGCGTCGGCTCGGTCTCCGCGCCGTAGGTCGACGCGTAGAGCATCCGGCGGTCGCTCTTCACACCGGCGATCGCGACGCCGAGCAGCGGCACGTTGTTCACGCGGAGGCGGTCCGCCGCCTCGGACAGCACGGCACGGTCCGTCTTGCCCGCGGCAGCCACGAGCACGACACCGGTCGCGTACCGCCCGAGGATCGTGGCGTCCGCTGCGGCGAGCACCGGCGGCGCGTCGACGACCACGACCTCGGCGCGGCGGCGCAGCCCCTCGAGCAGTCCCCGTGCGCGGTCGGTCGCGAGGTAGTCGGCGGGATCCATCCCCTCGTCGGGCAGCGTGAAGACCTCCAGGTTGCTCACCGCGGTCGCCCGGGCGGCGTCTCCCGCACCGCCGCCGTGCGCCGTCGTGGGGACGGGGAGCAGGGAGTCGAGCTGCGGACGGCGGAGGTCGCCGGACACCGCGACGGTGCGGCGCCCGCTCAGCGCGAACGACGCCGCGAGGTTGGCGGCGATGAACGACCGCGGCGCGAGCGGGTCGGCGGCGGTCACGACGACGATCGCGTGCTGGGACTGCGAGAGCGAGACCTCGACCGCCGTGCGCAGCTCGCGGATCGACTCGGTGAAGGGCGTCGCCACCTTGGACGAGACGGGCAGGGTGCGGGTCGCCCGGAAGTCGTGGTGGGCCGCTCTCGTCCCGTACAGCTCGGCGAGCACGGGGGTCTCCGCGACCTGTCCGGCCTCCGTGGTGGTCCTGATCCGGACGTCGAGGCCCCGCCGGGCGAACGCGAGGCCGATGCCCGCGAGGAGACCCGCGAGGAGGGCGATCGCGACCACCGTGAGCGACGAGAGGCCCACCGGTCCGGCGCTCGTCGCGGGCGTGACGATCTCGGCCGGCGTGACGATCGAGCGCAGGGTGTTGATCTGCAGCGTCAGCGCCTGGTACTGGTTCACGATCGTCGTGCGCTCGGCTGCCGCGAGCGGGTCGTCGGGGTTGGCCGCGAGCTGCGCGTCGACCGTCGCGAGCTGCTCGCGCAGCGCCTGGCGCTGCGCGTCGAGCTGGCTCATCTGGTCCGCCTGGATCACGGCGACCTGCGCGACGTACGCCTCCGCCACCGCGTTCGCCACGTCCTGGGACTCCTGCGGAGACAGGGTCTCCCCGTGCACGAGGATGATGCGACCGTCCTCGGAGCCGTACTCGGCACTCACCTGCTGGCGGAGATCCGCCGGCGTGGTTCCGTCGCCCAGCGTCGCCGCCGCCGCGTCGAGCACCGCGGTCGAGGTGACGTCGTCGACGTCGGTGGCCACCGTCACCTCGACGGGCTGGTCACCGCCCTGCACGGACTGCGTCGGGACGAGCTGGACGACGGCGGTGGCCCGGTACTCGGTGTCCTGGCGATCGAGGTACGCGAGGGCCGCGAGGACGACGACGACGACCGCGACGAGGACGTAGTACCTGCCCGCCCAGATCGTGCGGAAGAACTGTCGGATGGTCATCGACTGCTCGTCTCCCCCGGTCCGGTCGCGTACGTCGCGACCCCTGGTCGCTGGAGGACGATCCCCCGGATCCGCTCCACGAACCGCGCGCGACCGAATCCGGCCACGTGGGCCCTCACCGCCGCATCATCCCACGCGCGCCCGGCCGCGGCCTCGACGGCCCCGGCCACGAGATCGGGGCGCGGCGCGTCGAAGAACACGCCGTTGACGCCGTCCACGACCGTGTCGAGATACCCCCCGTCGCGCAGGACCACGCTCGGCCGCCCGAACGCGCCGGCCTCCAGCGGCGACAGCCCGTAGTCCTCGTACGACGCGGCGACGAGCGCCGACGCGTTCCGGTACACCCAGCGCAGCGTCGCGTCGTCGACGCGGCCGAGCAGGTGCACGCGGCCGCCCCCGCGGGCGGCCCGCGCCTCCAGCCGGGCGCGGTCGGGGCCGTCCCCCACCACGACGAGCTCGCGGCCCGTCGCGAGCGCCGCCTCGAGGACGACGTCGACGTTCTTGTAGGGCAGCAGGCGTGCCACGCACAGGAGGAAGCCAGGCTCGACGCCGGAGAGGGCGCGCTCCTCCCCGTCAGGGAGCATCGCGGGCGGGGGCGCGAGCACCTCGGCCTCGATGCCGTACGCGTCGCGGATCGCGCGCTGCGTCACGGTCGAGTTGGCGAGGTAGACGTCCGCGCGCCGGGCGGCGGCGTCGTCCCACCGGCGCAGCCCCGGGGACAGGAGGCCGAGCGCGGTGGCCGCGGCGCGCCGTCGGGCGCGGTGCGCGGCGGAGCCGTCCGCCGGCCCCAGGTACCGGTCCCGCTGGTAGAGCCACCGGGCGGGCGCGTGGCAGTAGACGACGGTGCGCCCCGCACCGCGGTAGCCGTGGGCCCAGCCGGTGGAGGACGCGAGCAGGACGTCCGCCTCGACGCGCTGTCGGTCGACGGCGGGCGCGAGGAACGGGAGCGCGACCCGGTGGTGCCGCCGCAGGAGACCGGTCCGGTCGAGCGCCGACGTCCGCAGGTCGAGGGAGCCGAACTCGGGGAACGTACCGGCAGGGTCGAACAGCGTCGTGTACATCGGCGATCCGGGGAACGCGTCGGCCAGCAGCAGTGCGACCCG
Source organism: Cellulosimicrobium sp. (assembly GCA_029256625.1). Classification (GTDB taxonomy): domain Bacteria; phylum Actinomycetota; class Actinomycetes; order Actinomycetales; family Cellulomonadaceae; genus Cellulosimicrobium. The sequence goes on from JAQSXO010000002.1 coordinate 36,821, forward strand.
CTCCGCGCCGCCACGCTGGGTCGCGTAGTCGTGCGCGAGCGCGACACCGTGGGTCATCGGTCCTCCCTCGCGAACGCAGGCAACCAGCCTAGGTCGCGGGGACCGCCCGGGAAGGGGGACGAAGGGACCTCACCCGGGTGAAAACGGGCGTCCTGGCCCGCGACGCTCGGGGCTACGCCCTCGTGTGGAACTTCCCCTGGGCGGCGAGCAGGCCCTCGGTGAGCAGCATCTCGACGGCGTCCGCGGCGTCGTCGAGCAGGAAGGGGAGCTCCTTCGCCTCAGGGCCCTTGAAGTCCTTGAGCACGAAGTCGGCGGTGTCCTGGCGGCCCGGGGGGCGGCCGACGCCCCCGCGCACGCGGACGTAGTCCTTGGTGCCCAGGGCCTTGCTGATGTCGCGCAGGCCGTTGTGCCCGCCCTCGCCGCCGCCGATCTTCAGCTTCACGGCGCCGAACGGGATGTCGACCTCGTCGTGGACCACGACGACGTGGTCCGGGTCGATCCCGTAGTACTTCGCGAGCCCGGACACCGGGCCGCCCGAGACGTTCATGTACGTCGTGGGCTTGGCCAGGACGACGCGCGGACCGGGCCGCCCGCCGGGCAGCATCCCGATGCGGGCCTCGGCGACGGCGGCCTGCGCGCGCGGGTGGCGCGCGAAGCGGGCGGCGGCGCGCCCCGCGAGGACGTCGAGGACCATGTGGCCCAGGTTGTGGCGGTTTCCCGCGTACGTCGGCCCGGGGTTGCCGAGCCCGACGACGAGCCACGGCTGGTCGGTCATGTCGTCTCTCGTCCTTCGTCCGGGTCGTGCGGGGGCGGTTCGAGGCGGTGCGCGGTGCGGGCGCACGGACGCCCGGCACCGTCACGGTACCGGGCGTCCGACGCGGGTCGTCGTGGCGTCAGCCGACGACGGGGAAGATCACTCCGCGGCGGCCTCGGCGGGAGCCTCCTCGGCGGCCTCGGCGGCCTCGTCCTCGGTGGCCTCGGCCTGCGGCTCGGTGACCGACACGACGAGGAGCTCGGCGTCGGCGGTGAGGGTGGTGCCCTGCGGGAGCTTCACGTCACCGGCGAGGATCTGCGAGCCGGCCTCGAGGCCCTCGATGGAGACCTCGATCGACTCGGGCAGGTGCGTCGCCTCGGCCTCGACCGC